>JACCYD010000708.1 GCA_013696695.1 Deltaproteobacteria bacterium
GCCGACCAGCGTGCGCTCTGCCTTCCGGCCGATCTTCACCTTGACGTCTTGGCTCCACACCGCATCGATCGCGTAGGTGCCGGCGGCGAGCTCGAACGTCGCGGTGACGCCACCTTCAGGGCCGATCTTGCCGTCCGACTTCATCGACTTGCCCGCGGATCCAGAATCGAACATCACCAGCTTCTCGGCGCCCTTGTCGACGACGAAGGTCGTGTTCTGGTTCTCCCACTGCGTGTCGGCGATCGACAGCGCCGCGGCGATGCAACCCGCGCGGCTCTCCGCGCCGATCCAGATGATGATCAAGCCACCGGTCTCGGTCGGCCAGAACGCCATGCCACCCGGCTGCGAGATCACGAGCCCCGTGCCGGCACCGACCGCGATCACACCGACGCCTCGGACCGCACACGCGCGATCGTAGTCCTCGGAGTCGTGCTCTCCGGTTCCGATGCCTCGCCACGCCGCCATGTGTTTCTTCGGGATGATCACCATGGGGATCCCGTCGGTCGTCGCCCAGGGCAGCGTCCTGGCGGCCGCGATGACGTCGCGCGAGGCGATCACCGGCTTGGTGCTCATCGGATGACGACCTGGGTCGCCGCGTCGGCGAACACGCGAATTTGCAGGCGCTTGGTGCCGGCGTCGAAGTGAAAGCAACCGGGCGCGTTGCAGTTGTCGAGGTTCGCGACGTTGCCAACACTCGCGAGGTCGGTGCCGTCGACGGCGACATCCGCGGGTGCCGAGAACGGTGCCGCGAGCGAGCGCGCATCGATGTCGATCGTGAACACGCTGTACTCGCTGCCGGCCGCGAGATCGATCGTCATGCCCGTCGCGGTCGCGGCGGCGCCGTCGTGCAGCGTGGTGGTGGCCACCGCTGCGCTCGGCCTGTAGACCAGCCGCAGCTCACGACCGATCGCCGGCGTCGCGTACGACGTCACGCCCGCGGCCGTGGCAGGCAGCATCGTGTCGGCGGCGATCGCGAACATCGGCAACAGCGATCCGGCGCGTTGCCACCTGGGGATCACGCCGAGAGGTGCAGGGACCGTGAGCGCCGTCGTGCCATCGCCGCTGACCACCATGCCGGTCGCGACATCGACCCAGTCGCCGGGAGGTAACACGACCTCGCGCGAGGTGGCGCCCTCTTCGATCACCGGCGCGACCAGGAGGTCGTCGCCGAGGAAGAACATCAGATCGTCGCAGCCACCATCGGGGAACATGAACTTGCAGGATCGCGTCACCGGAGTGCCGTCGGTGGATGCCTGGTTCGCGAGCGTCCACAACGTCGGATTGAGCTGCATGTGAATGTCGGCGTAGACCTTGTACGTGACGTCGGCGCCGGCGTCGAACAGCGTGTCGTCCCACGGGTTGTGGTTCTCGCCGCCCCCACCGAGCTGCATGATCGTGCCGAACGCGGCGTACTCCGCCCACCGCAGCAGCGATTCCGTCGTCGGAAAGCCGCGGAACCCACCGATGTCGGAGCCGTAGAACGGATACCCCGACAACGACAGCGCGAGGCCGCGGCTGATCGCGCTCGGCAGGCCACCGACGTTCTTCATGCCCTCGCCGTTATCGACCCCGTGCTCGGAGAAATCGCTGTCGAGGTCGCCCGGCCAGATCGTGGTGTTGACGTGTTGCTCGCCCCACGCGCCCGCGCGCGTGATCAAGAACGCATCGCGATCGGGGAACGCCTCGAGATACGCGCGGTGATAGTGCTCCTGGTAGCGGCGATGGAAGTTCCCGTTGTCGCCGGCAGCGAGGATCATCGGCAGGATCGTCGTGCCGCCGACGTCGGGCACGATCTCCTCGCCGAAGTCGAGCTTGAAGCCCTTGGCGCCGCGATCGATGATCCGCGAGATCCGCTCCTGCCAGAACTCCGTCGCGCCGGGGCGGGTGAAGTCGACCATCGCGCCCGGGCCGTCCTGCCACGGGTAATCGATCACGCGACCGGCGTCGTCGGTGACGAAGAACTTCGCCGCCGCGCCTTCGTCATGATCGGCTTCGGACACCGGATCGATGCCGACGTACGGCGTCGACCAGAACAGCACGTTGTAGCCCTGCGCGTTGAGATCTGCGATCAGCTGATCGGGATCGACGAAGCGCGCCTCGTCGATCACGAAGTTGTTGTAGGCGGTCTGCCACGGGTTATCGATCCACATCAGGCTTCCGGGGATCTTGCGGGTGCGCATCTCGCCGGCGTCGAGCCGCACCTGATCCGCGGAGTCCCACACGTTGCGCCACTGCTGAGGCGCGAACGCCCAGCGCGGCGGCAGCGCGGGCTTGGTGGTCAGCGCGACGTAGCGGCGCACGAGGTCGAGCGGCGCGGGTGCGGTGTAGAGATAGAACTGGTAGGTGCCGCGCGCCGGCAACGTGAACGTGGTCGTCACGCGATCGGCCGACGCCGCGGCGAGATCCATCGCGCCGGGACGATCGTCGGCGGCGAGCATGCCGACGCCGCTCTTCGGCCACAGCACCAGCGGCACCGGCGTGTGGGTCTCGTTGAGCGTCGATTCGGAATCCGGATCGACGCGCAGCGAGAGCTCGCGCACCGTGCCCGCCACGTTGGGTCGCACCGGCGCATCGCCGGTCCCGAACAGCGGCTCGGTTCCCGGGCGCGGCATCGCCAGCTGGAGCTGCACCGCATTCGCGTGCGCCGACGCATCGAGCTCGAGCAGCGCGCAATCGGGCACGTTGTTCGGGCAGGCTTTGAGGCGCAGCTTGGTGCCGCCCTCGAGGACGATCGAGGTGCCGTCGTCGCCGATCGCGCGCTCGATCGGCACCAGGTCGACCTCCGGATCGGTGCCGCGCGGATCGTAGAAGTGAAACTCGTCGACCTCGTCGCTCTCGCCGATCTGCAGGAAGCCTTCGATCGACAGCGAGCCGACCGTCAGCGTCATCGTGGTGAGATCGATCGCGACCGGCCCCTGGCTCACCTGATCGGGAGGCGGCCCGAGGTTCGAGTTGTTGTCGCCACAAGCGAACGCACACGCGCAGAATAGGAGGCCCCGAAGATGCACCCGGGGACACTAGATCAGCTCGTCACTTCTTTTTGCCGAAGAAGGGCAGGTAGTGACGTAGACCGCGCATGGTCTGGGCGAATCCGCCTCCGCTCGCTTCCGCCGCTGCGGCCGCGGCCGCCTTCTGGCCCGGCAGCGCGACGACTTCCGCCGCCATCTCGGGGAGCATCTCGGCGATCGGCGTGGCTTCCGACGCCTCCTGGGTGCGCGGGCCGATCCCCTGCGCCTCGCGGGCCTCGGCGACGCTGCGCGCGAGGATGGTGTGAAGATCCTTTCGCAGCTGCACCTTCTTGAGCGCCGTGCCGATCTGCCGCGCCATCTCGCGCGTCGACGGGAATCGCGTCTCGACCTTGAGCGCGAGCGCGCGGTGGATGATCTGCGCGAACGCCGGCGGCACATCGCTGCGCAGCGGGCGCAGTGGCGGCACCATGCCCTCGCGCAGCCGCGTGTACGTGTCGTAATCGGTGGCGCCGTCGAACAGCTTGCGGCCGACCAGCGCCTCCCACAGCACCGACCCGCACGCGAACTGATCGCTCGCGGGGATCGGCCGCCCGCCGCTGACGATCTCGGGCGCGAGGTAGGACATCTTCCCCTTCACGATGCCGGGCTCGGTCGTCTCCTGGGTCCGATCCGGTGCCAGCGCGAGACCGAAGTCGATCAGCTTCACCATGCCGCGGGTCGTCAGCAGGATGTTATGCGGCGACACGTCGCGATGGACGATCGGCAGCGGCCGGCCATCCGGGCCGAGGCGTTCGTGCGCGGCAGCGAGACCGCGCAGTATTCCGACACCCACGGCTGCCACCAGCTCCCACCGTGTCTGCTCGTTGCGGTGTGCGTGGTACTTCACCCAGCTGCCGAGGTCGATCCCCTCGATCCATTCGAGGACCATGTAGTAGTGCCCGCGGTCGTGCACGAAGTCGTGCACCTCCGAGACGTTCGGAGATTGGAGGGCCGAACCAATTCGGGCTTCCTCCACGAACATCGCCACGTATTGGGGCTGTAGCGCGAGGTTGCCGTGCATTTGCTTCACGGCAACGTCCCGGACGAACCCCGAGTCGCCGCGGACCCGGCCTCGCCAGACGTCCGCCATTCCACCGCGGCCGGCCACTTCGATGAGCTCGTAGCGGCCGCCGACGATCAGCCCTGGGCGCGGTTCCTCGGCCATGACAGCGAACAAGCATCATCGCACTAAGACCCCACCAAGTCAGCCACGTTCGGAGATTCTCCGACGAGGATTGGTCCGCAGACAGTTCACGAGCGTGGCGCGACCGATGGTATTCTCCGTCGAGTGGAACCAAAGAGTCTGGATCGGTTTGCCGACATCGTCGGACGGGAAGACATCCCCCTGGACCAAGCGGCAATGCTCCTCGGAGCATGGGATTACCCGCAACGCGACATCGACGCGTACTTCGCGATGCTCGATCGGATCGCGCGCGAAGCAGCTCCCGACGTCGCCCGCGCGACCAACGGAATCGGCCGCGCTCGCGCGATCAGCGATCACCTCTTCGATCGTCTCGGGTTCTGCGGCAACACCAACGACTATTACGATCCGCGCAACAGCTTTCTGACCGAGGTCCTCGATCGCCGCACCGGCATCCCGATCTCGCTCTCGGTCGTGTACCTCGAGGTCGCGCGCCGGGTCGGTGTGATCGCACAGGGCGTCAACTTCCCCGGTCACTTCCTCGTGCGCGTCGCGATCGAAGATGCGTGGCTGTTCGTCGATCCGTTCTCGGGCGGTCGCGCGCTGACGCCCTCCGATCTCGAGGAGCTGCTGCGCAAGACCACGACGCCCGATGCCGTGCTCGAGCCGTCGGTGATCGCGGCCGCCACCAAGCGGCAGATCGTGGCGCGCATGCTCGTCAACCTCGCGGGCATCTACGGCCGCACTGGCGACCTGCCACGCTCGCTCGATGTCCTCGAGCGCCTCGCGATCCTCGAGCCGTCGAATCCGCGCATCGCGCGAGATCTCGCGCAGCTCCGCGAGCGCGTCGACGGCCTCAACTGAGCCGGGCTTGAAGCGTCTCGTGTTCGCGTGGCTCGCGGCGTGTGGCTCCGAACAAGGCCCGCCCGCAGCGGCGCCGGCATCGCCCGCTCCATCCTCAGTGGCGGTCGCCCCCGCGACGCCGACGCGCGAGCAATGCGATCAGCTGCTCGTGCATTTGATCGATCTCGAGCTCGCCCTCACGGGCAAGTCTCACGATCCGGCGTCTGCGACGGCGGTGTTCGACGCCAAGCGCGATGACTTCCGCGCGGCCTGCGGCAAGACACCGCGCGCGCGCGTCGAGTGCGCACTCGCGGGTCGCGATCTCGACGCCGTCGCCAAGTGCGACGAGCCCCGATAGGCTGCTATCGTCGGCGCCGTGGCCGACCGGGTACCCGATGCTAACGACGCACGCGATCCGTTCTCGGAGAAGTCGGTCGCCCGCCAGCTCGACTACTGCACCTTCTGCCCGAAGATGTGCCGTCACGCCTGCCCGGTGTCCACCGCGAGCGGCCGCGAGACGTTCATCCCGCAGGTCAAGATGGACCGTCTCAACCAGCTGCGCCTCGGCCGATCCGCGTGGACCACAGAGTCGACCGATCCGCTGTGGGCGTGCACCGGTTGCCGGCACTGCACGATGTACTGCGAGCACGAAAACGAGCCCGGCATGGTGTTGCTCACCGGGCGCGCCGCCGCGGTCCAGCGCGGCACGCCGCACCCCGCCCTCGCGAATTACAGCGAACGCTTTCGCGCGCGCGAACAACGGCTGACCGCGCAGCTCGGCACCATGTTCGAAGGCCAGCTCGCCTCCTCGGGCGACATCGGGTACTGGCCCGGCTGCGACGCGATCGACAAGGGCGCGCGCGACATCGCCGCTGCGCTCTCGCTGTTCGAGCGCGTCGGCCTCGAAGACGTCCGTCTCGTCGACGCGCCGCAAGCGTGTGCCGGCTACCCGCTCCTCGCTGCCGGCCACCGCGATCTGTTCCGCTGGCACGCCGGGCGTGTCGCGTCGTCGCTCCGTGGCTTCCGCAAGATCGCGATCAACTGCTCCGCCTGCGTCTACGCGCTCCAGGCGCAATACCCCGCCGAGGGCGTCAACCTCCGCACCGAGATCGTGTCGCTCGCGGAGCTGCTCGCGCCGGTCGCCACCAACCTCGCGTGCCCGATCAACAAGCGGTCGGTCTACTACCACGACCCCTGCTATCACGCGCGCTACAACGGCGTCGTCGAGCAACCGCGGCGGGCGCTCTCGCAGCTCGTCGAGGTGCGCGAGTTCGGCTGGTCGAAGCGCGACACCGAATGCTGTGGTGGCGGCGGCCTGCTCCCCAAGACGATGCCACTCGTTGCCGATCAGATGGCCAAGCGTCGCCTCGCCGAGGTCCACGCCACCGGTGGCGGCATGGTCGTCACCTCGTGCGCCACCTGCGCGTTCATGCTCGAGCGCAACGCGCCGCCGTCCGTCGAGGTCATGAACCTCGCGTCGGCGATGGCGATGCTCTCGGGCACATCGTTCACGCCGCCGAGCACGCCCGCGAGCGACGACGACGCCTGATGCGCCTCGCCGCCCTGATTTTCCTCCTTCCAACCCTCGCCTCACACGAGGATCTGATCGCTCGTGCGCGTCGTCGGCCTCGTCGGCTACGTCGCCATCTTCGGGCCCGCGTGGGCGCTGCCCGACACGCACGTCGATCACCGCGGCCTCGGCGACGTGATGAAAATGTTCGGCGTGGTCGTGCTCGCGCTGATCGCCGCGGTCGTGGGCATCGTGCTTGCCTCGCGCAGCACGACGCGGATACGACGCGGTTACGCGCGGGTGATCACTTCTTCTTGGTCGGCGGGCGGCCGGGCGGCTTCTTCGGCTTGCGGCCGAGCAGGCGATCCCAGAAGCCCACCGGCTGAAAGCCTTCATCGAGATCGTCGAACGACTCGCCCGGGCTCTGCTTGGCCGGCTTCTCCTGTTCCATGCCCGCGCGGAAGAAGTCTTCCTCGAGATCGGTGAACGCGGCCGCGGCATCCTTACGGACCTCGGCGACAGCGACATCGGGCTTACTGCCCTTGGCATCGACGGTGGGCGGCGCGTGGGCCTGTGCCGTGGCCACCTTGCTGACGGCGGTGTGGATCGCCGCGAGGTCCGCGACCAGGATCGAAGGCTCGGCCGAGTTTTTTCGCTGGCGCTCCTCGAGCGAGATCGGCGAGGTGATCTCGCCGTCGACGTCGCCGGGGCGATCGTCGGGAACGTCCGTGACGACCGGCGGCCGGAGCGGCGGCCGCGGGCTATCGCCGCCGAGATCTTCACGGACGACGCCATCGGAGGGCTCGTCGGAGGTGGCGACCGGCGCTGCCGAATCCGCCTTCGCGAACGGCGCGATCGGCTTCGCGACAAAGGGCACCTCGGGCGCGGCGGTCTCGGTGATGACGGCGATCGGCGTCGCCACCAGACGCGCAGTCTGATCGGTGGACGTGACGCGGACTTGATCGGCGACCACGACACGTGCGTGCGGCGTCTCCTCGACGACCATCGGTGATGTCTCGATCGTGGCGTGATCGGCTTCGTCGCGTAGCAGCTTGACCAGATCGCGCGCCTCGCCGGACGACGCGGCGGGATCGACCAACCGACGTGGCTCGGTGCGCTCCTCGATCTCCGACGGCTCGATCAGCGTGCGAGGGATCGTGCGGTCGTCGTCGCCGGCCGAGGCGGCGAGCACCCTGGCTTCGGCTTCGGCGCGCGCCTTGGCGATCGCCTTCGCTTCGAGGGTGTCGCGCCGCTTGGCGTCGCGCTTCGCGGCACGGTTGCGCTTGCTGTCGCCCTTCGCCTGCTCGGCGACCCTCGCCGCGGCGCGAAGCTCGGCCTCGGCCCGATCGGCGGCGGCCTTCGCTTCGGCAACGAGCTTCGCCTTGCGCTCGGCGTCGGCCTTGCGAACCGTCTCTTCGACCGCGGCTGCGCGCCTGGCAGCTTCCGCCGCTTCGGCTTCGCGGCGCTTCCCAGCCTCGACCTCGTCGCGCTTCGCCTGTTCCGCGGCTTCCGCCTTGAACCTCGCCTCGATCGCGGCGGCCGCCTTCGCGTCCTCGGCGGCGCGCATTGCAGCGGCAGCCTCCGTAGCGGCGGCGGCCTTGTCG
>JACCYD010000742.1 GCA_013696695.1 Deltaproteobacteria bacterium
CCTTCCGTGATGGAGTGTCGTGTCGGATCAGCGGGTCGTTAAAATTACGGTAAAGGAACGATGCGCGAGTTGTCACTAAGAATCTCGTGGCGTCGCTATCGCACACATGCAAACGGCGCCGACGACATGATCAAGTCGGCGCAGTTACTGGAAGCTCTCGCGCGAGTGGCGGTAAGTGAGATCGTAATTCGTCGAGCAGCTCGTTGCGTCGACGCTTGCGTGCCAGATCCGTCCACAGGTTTTCATGCTGATAGGGATCTGCCGCGCAGTCGTAGAGCTCGCCTTCACTCCCGTCGTAACGAGGGATCGTGCTGGTGCGGCCCCAGATCGCCCAGTACAGCGGAAACGCGCCGCCCTGCGTGCGCGTGCTCGGCTCGTACATCGTGCACAACATGCCGTCGCGATAGATCGTGCGCAGGTGCATGCCGGCCGCGGCGAACTGACTGTCGAACGTCGTGATCACGGCGCGATCGCGCGCGCTGGCTCGCGAGGTCGGCAGCGGCGCGCCTTCCATCCACGGTGCGGGCTCGATGCCTGCGATCGCGCAGAACGTCGGCGCGAGATCGACATTGCCGACCGCGTTGTCGATCGTCACCGGCGACACCGCCGCTGATCTCGCCGGCCGCCAGAGCAACGGCACGCGAAGCAGCGAGTCGACGTGGTACGGGCCCTTGAAGAACAGGCCGTGATCGCCCTGCAGCTCGCCGTGATCCGAGGTGTAGATGATGTCGGTGTCGTCCTCGAGCCCACGCGCGCGAAGTGCGGCGACGATGCGCGCGAGCGCGTCGTCGATCAGCTCGTTCTCGACGTGGATCATCGCGATCATCTCGCGCAACTGATCGTCGGTGAGCTGGCTCGGCACCACCGTGATCGGCCCGCCCTCCGGGTTGCGATAGCTGCCTTCCCAGTACGCGCGCCAGTGCGCGCGGCGCTTCGCGAGCGCGGCTTCGATCTTTGCGCGCGTCGCCGGGCGACCATCGGGCAGCGGCACGTCGCGCCAGTCGACGCGCCGACGCACTTCGTCGAGCGGCGGATCGAATGGATGGTGTGGATCGGGGAAGCTCGCCCAGCAGAAGAACGGTGCGTCGCTCGGCAGCGAACCGAGCCACGAGATCGTGCGGTCGGCGATCCAATCGGTGTGGTACAGGCCGCGCGGGATCGCGTTATGCGCGACCTCGGGTGCACCGGTGTCGCCGCCGGCCGCGCCGGTGAGCACGCCGCCGAAGCCGGCGACCTCGCGGGGATGATGCTCGCGCAACCACGCGGCGTAGTGATGACCGCCGAGTGGACCGTGCGTCGCGAGCTCGACGTGCTCGAAGCCGCGCCACGGCCCGGTCGAGCCCTCGGCCGCCAGCCGATTCTCGCGACAGCGCAACAGCGGATCGAGGTGCGGCTCGAAGTGCGCCTTGCCGATCAGCGCGGTGCGATAGCCGGCCATCCGTCGCAAATAGTCCGCGACGCTGGGCGCATCGTCGGGCAGCGCGATGCCATTGGCGATCACGCCGTGCGTGCGCGGCAGCTGACCGGTCAGCATCGTCGAGCGCGACGGCATGCACACCACGTTGTGGACGTGCGCGCGCGAGAACACGATGCCGTCGCGGCCGAGCGTGTCGAGCATCGGCGTGCGCGCGATCTTGCCGCCGGTGACGCCGAGCGCATCGAAGCGCTGCTGATCGACGGTGACGAACAGGATGTTGCGCCGCCGCCCTGCTCCACCTCGCGCGCGACCTTCCGCGAGCGCGGCATCGGACGCGACGCGCTCGTCGGGCGCGGCCACGCCGAGCGCTCGCTTGACGCGCGCCTCGAGCGCCCGCGCCTTGTAGATACCGGACGTCACGTGCAGCATGCCGCGCGCTGCCAGACCGAAGTCGATCACGCGCGCGAGCGTACTAGAAGCAGCAAGAGTCGCGGTAGCCGCACTTCAGACACCGGTAATGCGCGTGCTCGGGCTGCATCTCGGTGCTGCATGTCGGGCAGATGATCGAGAGGTCGCACTTCTTGGGCT
>JACCYD010001281.1 GCA_013696695.1 Deltaproteobacteria bacterium
TGGTTCGAGACGCAAGGTTTGCGCCGCCAGATCGCGAGGCTCAGGTCTCGGTCGTGACGAGAATGTCGGCCGCGTTCCAGTGCTGCGCGTCGTGAGCGATCTCGCGTAGCAGCGCCTCGAAGGTCTCGATGGAGCTCGGCGCCGCTGTCTCGCGCCAGTCGCTCGACAGCGCGAGACGACCGCGCAGGGCGGCGGTGAACAGGTCGATCCACGTCGGTGGAGTGAACGTGAAGTTCAACGACAACGCGTCCGTCGTCGCGTGCGTGGAATGCCAGGTGCCGCGCGGGACGAACAGGAACGAGCCCGCCTCGAGCACGACCGCGGTGCGATCCGCGGGCATCGCGTCGGGCATCGGCAACCGCGCATAGCTCTGCAGCTCCGGGTCGACGCCCTGGCCCATCGTGTGGCGCGACATCGGCCGCGCGACGTTCGTGTTCGGTGCCAGCCACCAGGTCTTGGTCCCGTGCAGCTGGAGGACGAAGTTCACGTTGTGGTCGAAGTGCGGAGAGGTGCCCTTCCCCGCAGGCGTCGCGTAGACGAGGCAACGTTGCTGCGTCAGCGCGGACAGCCCGAGATCGCCGCGGATCGCGTCGAGCCATGGCACGAGCTGCGGCGCATACCGCTGCACCTCGTCGAACATCAGGCCCATGCCGTTCGCGAACAGCTTGCGTGCATCGCGGGGAGACGCCGTGACGGCGCTCGACTCGTCCGCGACGTCGGGCAGGTGGACCTGGATGTCGTCGGGCCACGAGCCGAGCAGCGCCTCGAGGGATCCGAGGAACGGGATGTCGAACTGTGCCGAGGCTCGCAGGCCGTGGACGACGTACACCTCGTCGCTGCGAAAGCACCTCTCGAGCTCCGAAACCGGATGCGGATCGATCAGCGCGGCGAGCCCAGGAGTCATGCGCCACCGTGTCATGAATTCCACCCGGTCTCCGTAGTCTCGGCAGCACGCGATGACACACAAACGCGGACGGGCGTGGCACGGTCCACGTGTGCCGCGCCACAGCCGAGACCCCTCGCTCGCCGACGGCGCGGGCGGTGTAATGAGGGATCGCGGGACGATCTCCGACACCGGAGAGCTCGCGCCGGCCGAGCGGGCACTCGCCGACACGCAGCCGGCGCTGGCGAGCGCGGATCTCACCGGCAGGACGATCGATCGCTACCGCGTGCTCGGTCGAATCGGAGCGGGCGGGATGGGCGTGGTCTACGCCGCCTTCGATCCGGCGCTCGATCGCAAGGTCGCGCTCAAGATGCTGCCGCAGCTCACCGTCGATCACCACGCGGCGCTGGAGGCCAGGGCGCGCCTCGAGGCGCGGCTCCGGCGCGAGGCGCAGGCACTCGCGAAGCTCGATCACCCCAACGTGGTCGGGGTGTTCGACGTCGGGTTCACCGAAGACAACGTGTTCGTGACGATGCAGCTCGTCGACGGCACCACGCTCGACGATTACATCCGGAGCACGAAACCGTCTCCCCGGCAGATCCTCGAGCTGGTCGCCGCGGCCGGACGCGGGCTCGCGGCCGCGCACGAGGCCGGGCTCGTTCACCGCGACGTCAAGCCATCGAACATCCTGGTCGACCGCACGGGGCACGCATACATCGGCGACTTCGGCCTCGCGCGCGGTGTCGACGAGATCGACCCCTCGAGCAGCATGCCGCGGAGCTTGCTGTCGGAGCAGATGACACGCATGGGCGCCTTGCTCGGAACGCCCAGGTACATGAGCCCCGAGCAGCTCGCGGGCGAACCAGCGACCTCGCGTTCCGATCAGTTCAGCTTCTGCGTCTCGGCGTGGGAAGCGCTGTTCGGCGTGCACCCGTTCGTCGCGGAGCAGTGGACCCCCGAGACAGCGATCGTGGCGATGCAGGCGGACGACGTCCGCGAACCGGGGTCGCGGCGCGTGCCAGCGCGCGCGGTGCGCGCCCTCGTTCGCGGGATGCGATGCGACGCGGCGTCGCGCTGGCCGTCGATGGTCGAGCTGGTCGACGAGATCGCACCGCGGTCGAAGGCCGGCTGGGTCTACGGCGGGGTTGCGCTCCTCGGGATCGCCGGCGCGGTGGTGTCCACCGTGGCGTTGATGCGCGAACCGGATCGCAAGGCGGGGTGTGCGAGCGAAGGTGACGCGGTCCTCGCCGTGTGGCCCGCGCGCCAGGCCGAGGTCATCGCGAAGTACCACGACGATCGCCTGACGGGCGTGCTCGCCGAGTACGCGGATCGATGGCAGCGCGTGCGCGTCGAGACCTGCCAGGCCAACGATGGCGCCGCGCTCGCGAGCGCGATCCAGTGCCTCGACGCGGACCTGCGGATCTTCGGCGAGATCGTCGACGAGCTCGTGTCGAAGCCGGGGTTCGCCAACAACGTCGCCTCGGTGCTCCCTCGGCTCGAGGACTGCTCGTC
>JACCYD010000766.1 GCA_013696695.1 Deltaproteobacteria bacterium
CCAGCAGACCGAGGCGAGCAAGGGGCCTCGGGGTGCTACCATCGCGGCATGCGCGTCGCGCTCGTCGCACTCCTGCTCGCCGGTTGTACTCGCACCTCGGATGGCGTCTGCGATGAGGACCCCGAGTGTGAGTCTGGCCAGGTCTGTGCGCGCGGCGATCATCTGTGCGTCGATCCGAGCGAGGTCCGCACCACGCGCACCGAGTGGACGATCAACGGCCAGCCACCCGATGCCGGCAACTGCGGCGGGCTGACGCTCTACATCCAGTTCCTCTCGAATTCTGATCAGGACGACTTCGGGTTTTCGCCGGTGCCGTGCGAGATCGGGTTGTTCAGCGTCGACAACCTGCCCGTCCGGTATCGGTCGGTCGAAGTCGGTGTGCAGGGTGGCAGCGAGAACGACCGCTCGGCGTTCGATGACGAGGGCAACGCGCTGCTCGACCTGATTCTCTGACTCAAGAGCGCCGCGGTCTGGTACCCCGCGGGAACCATGGGTAATCTCTGCCGCACCCGGCATGGTTACCGCATCGATAAGTACTCCCGAGACGAAACGGATCGAGCCGCCCGACGACCCGGTCGACACCACCCCGGAGGAGCTGGCCCCGCTGTACCGCCAGATGCTCGCGATCCGCCGCATGGAAGAAGCCGCGGCGAAGGGGTATTCGCAGGGCAAGATCGGCGGGTTCCTTCACCTGATCATCGGTCAGGAAGCGGTCTGCGTCGGCGCGATCGCGGCCCTGACCGCGGATGACTACGTCGTCGCGACGTATCGCGAGCACGGTCACGCGTATGCGAAGGGCGTGTCGGCACGTTCGATCCTCGCCGAGCTCTACGGCAAGAAGACGGGCTGCGTGAAGGGCCTCGGCGGATCGATGCACATCTTCGACAAGTCGAAGAACTTCCTCGGCGGCTACGGCATCGTCGGTGGTCACGTGCCGATCGCGGCAGGCGCCGCGCTCGCGTCGAAGTACCGCGGCGACAAGCGCGTCACCCAGTGCTTCTTCGGCGAGGGCGCCTCCACGATCGGCGGCTTCGCCGAGGGTCTCGCGCTCGCGGCACTGTGGAAGCTCCCGGTCGTGCTGATCTGCGAGAACAACCAGTACTCGATGGGCACCCCGCTCTACCGCTCCCTCGCGGTGGAAGACGTCTCGCTCCGCGCGCTCGCCCACGGCATGCCTCGCGATCGGTTCGACGGCGACGACGTGATCAAGGTCAAGCGCCGGATCACCGAGGCCGTGGAGCGCGCACGCACGCTCGGCGAGCCAACCCTCGTCGAGGTCGTCACCTACCGCTTCCGCGGCCACTCGATGTCCGATCCGGGCCTCTACCGCACGAAGGACGAGGTCGAGGAGTGGAAGCGCCGCGATCCCCTCACCCGATCGCGCCAGCGCTTGCTCGACATCGGCTTCCCCGAGAAGGATCTCGAGGCGCTCGAGGCCGACGTCAAGGCGGAGATCGAAGATGCGGTGAAGTTCGCCGAGGACTCGCCGGCCGCCGACGAATACCTGCCCTACGTGGTGAAGCCAGCGGAAGGGGATAAGTAACTCATGGCGGTCATCAGCTACCGCGAAGCCTTGAACCAGGCGATGCGCGAGGAGATGGAGCGCGACGAGAACGTCTTCATCATGGGTGAGGAAGTCGGGTACTACAACGGCGCCTACAAGGTGACGCAGGGCCTGCTCCAGCGGTTTTCCGAGCGCCGTGTCATCGACGCGCCGATCGCGGAGATGGGCTTTGCCGGCATCGGCATCGGTGCCGCGATGGTCGGGCTGCGGCCGATCATCGAGTTCATGACGTTCAACTTCTCGCTCGTCGCGATCGATCAGATCGTCAACAACGCCGCGAAGCTCTATCAAATGAGCGGCGGGCAATATCACGTGCCGATCGTGTTCCGCGGTCCCGGTGGCCCGGCGGTGCAAGTGTCGTCGCAGCACAGCCAGTCGCTCGAGAGCTATTACGCGCACGTGCCGGGCCTCAAGGTCTGCATGCCGTCGACGGCCTACGACGCGAAGGGCCTGCTGAAGTCCGCGATCCGCGACGACAACCCGGTCGTGTTCATCGAGGGCGAGACGCTCTACAACACGACGTGGGAGGTGCCCGATGGCGAGCACCTGATCCCGATCGGCAGCTCCGACATCAAGCGCGAGGGCAAGGACATCACGCTGATCGCGTGGTCGAAGATGGTGTGGACCTGCCTCGACGCGGCGAAGGTGCTCGCGGAGGAAGGCATCGAGTGCGAGGTCGTCGATCTGCGCACGCTGCGCCCGCTCGACATCGACACGCCCGCGGAGAGCGTCAAGAAGACGGGGCGCTGCGTGATCGTCGAGGTCGGCTGGCCGGTCGCTGGCTTCGGTGCCGAGGTCGCGTACCAGATCCAGCGGATGTGCATGGACTTCCTCGATGCACCGATCGAGCGCGTCACCAGCGACGACGTGCCGATGCCGTACGCGAAGAACCTCGAGGATGAGGTTCAACCGCAGATTCACGACGTGGTCGCCGCGGTCAAGCGCGCGCTGTATCTCGAGTAAAGGCGGACGTCATGGCTCAGATCATTGGACTGCCGAAGCTGTCACCGACGATGGAGGAAGGTGTCCTCGTCCGGTGGACCAAGAAGGAAGGCGACAAGGTGTCGCCCGGTGATCTGATCGCCGAGGTCGAGACCGACAAGGCGAACATGGACTTCAACATCGAGGATGAAGGCGTCCTGTTGAAGTTCCTCGTCAAGGAAGGCGACACCGTCAAGCTCGGCGCGCCAGTGATGATCCTCGGCAACGCCGGTGAAGATGTCAGCGCGCTGATCGCGCAGGCGTCCGCTGGTGGTGCGCCTGCAGCGAAGTCGCAGGGCGCCCGCTCGGCGCCGACGACGAAACCGCCGCCGCCCAAGGCAGCGGTCACCGGTGGCGGCAAGCCAGTCGAGCCCGCGCGTGGGCCAGAGACGTCGGCGAGCGCGCCGGCTGCGAAGTTACCGCCGCAGAAGCCCGAACAGCGCGCCGCAGTTCCCGCCGAAGGTGCGCGTGCGGCGCAGACGGCCAAGGCCGCTTCGCAGCACCCGGCGCCTGCCGCAGGTCGCGTGCTCGCATCGCCCCTGGCGAAGTCGCTCGCGATCGAGCTCGGCATCGATCTCCGCGTCGTGCAGGGCACCGGCCCGGGTGGTCGGA
>JACCYD010000772.1 GCA_013696695.1 Deltaproteobacteria bacterium
CACGGTGGCGCCATGAGCGGCGAGCGCCTCGTCATCGAGCGGCTCGGGGTGAAGCGTGGTGGCCGCACCGTGATCGCGGACTTCGCGTTGACGGTGGCACCCGGGGAGATCGTGGGGCTGGTCGGCAAGAACGGCTGCGGCAAGACCACGCTGCTGTCGTGTGTCGCCGGCATCCTCGCGCCGCGCGAGGGTCGTGTCCTGATCGACGGCGCCTCGGTGTGGGGCACGCGCGCTGATCGGCAGCGCGCGCGCAAGCACCTCGGCTACGTGCCGGAGACCGCCGATCCGCCGGGCTTCCTCGTCGGCGACGAGCTGTGGTCGCTATGCGCGGCGGCCCGCCAGGCGAACCCGCCCTCGCCAGCGCTGCGCGACGCGCTTGGTCTCGACGAGCTGCGCGATGTCGCGGTCGAGCGGATGTCCCTCGGCCAACGCCGGCGCGCGTGTCTCGGTGCGGCGTTCGTCGGGCCGCCGCCGCTGCTCGTGCTCGACGAGCCCGACAACGGCCTCGATGCCAAGCGGCTCGACGCGATCGTGGGGCTCGTGAAGGAACACGCCGCGGCCGACGGCGCGACGCTACTGGCCTCGCACGATGCAAGCTTGCTCGAGCAGCTCGGCGCACGCATCGTGACGATGAACGTCGTCGCGAGCTAGGCGAAGGGTCAGGCGCAGGTCGAGAACGCGTCGTTGCGCGGACCGTACGCACGGACCGCGAGGCGATGGCCGCAAGCAGAAGAGCGCGCCGCCACGTCGGGTTGCCGAGTCCGTGCGAGTAGCCGGCCAAGCAGAAGCTGATCGGGCGTGCGGTTGTCGAGTCCGTGCGGGAAGCGTTGATCGACCACAGCAATTCCCTCCCACGGCCAACCTATATGGCCCGTATGGGTCGTTCCCTGGAGGGTTCTGATTACTCGGTGTCCGGGCGTCCGCCATGTCCGGGACTCACGTGGCGCAATGTCCGACACCCAGACCAGCCCCTGCTGCCGATGAACGTGGTCGATCTAGGCGACGCGGCTCGTGACGATGAACGTCGTCGCCAGGTTCAGGCGACGCGGCTCGATGGAGAGGTCGCCCGCGTGTTCGAGCCGAGCTGCTCGAGGAGCGCGGTGGCATCCACCTCCTTCGCCTCGCGAGCGATCGCATCGCGGAGCGCCTGCGCACCCGCGGTGTAGCTGCGATCGGCGAGCACCGCCGCGACGGCACGCCGGATCTTGGCTTCGGGCGCCGTCGGCTTGAGGCGCACGCCGGCATGGCGCGCCACGACGCGTGCCGCGGTGTCGTTCTGGTCGCGCCCCATCGGCATGCACACCAGCGGCACGCCTGCGGCGAGCGCGCGGATCGTGGTGCCGTGGCCGCAGTGCGTGATCGCGAGGCTCGCCTGCGCGAGCACCTGGCTATGCGGTGCGGTTGGCACGACGACGACGTGATCCACTGGTGACACGATCGCCTCGCCGTCGAGCGCCGGCCCGATCGTGACCAGCCCGCGCACCGGCAGCTGGGCGAGCGCGGCGATCGCGTTGCGGATCGCCGCTTGCTGATGTTGATACGTCGACGACAGCCCGACGAGCACGATCGGATCGCGGTTCGACTCTGGCCACGGCGGCGTCCAGCTGGTGCCCGCCCACGACGGATCGTCCAGCACCGGCCCGGCCCACACCGTGTTGGCCGGCGGATTCGCGGGCACGAAGTCAAAGCTCGGAGAGGTCAGCACCAGCACGCGATCGGCGCGGTCGGACTGCGCGAAGATCTCGGGAAGCGCGTCGAGCCCGAGTCCCGCGCGAGCGCGATTGAACGCCGGCAGCCCCTTGGCCCAGATCCGTGCGCCGATCTTGGTGAGCAACGCATCGCGAAGCCAACCCACCGGACCACGCATCGGCAAGAACCCTGGCCCGATCGCCGGCACACCTTTCGCCGGCCGCATCGAGATGTTCGGTACAAGTACCGCACTCGGCAGCTTCAACTTCTCGGCGGCCATCTGCGCGCCGAGCATCATCATGTCGCTGAGCACGACATCGGCTGGATGGTTGTCGAGCACCGCGAGCGTGTCGGCGGCGAACTTGTCGGACGGGCCGCACAAGAACACGTCGAGCACGTGCTCGAACAACTTGAAGATGTTCTTGAACTCCCAGTCGCGCATGACGTCTTCCTCGGGCGCGAGCGAGAGCTTGTGGGGCGCGGTCACCCACGGCGAGAACTCGCAGCCGGCGGCACGCGCGGCTTGCTCGACGGCCGGGCATGCGAGCACGCGCACCTGGTGGCCTCGCTCGATCAGACGCCGCGCCAGCCCGAGCTCTGGCGGCACGCAGCCGCCGCCTTCCCATGTCGTGAGCAGGTACCTGGTCATCGCTTTCCTCCTCGGTCGAGAACACCCCGCGCGAGATCCGCCATCGCGAGCGCGGTGGCCTCGGGATCCAGCGCGCGCCGCAGCACGTGCCACGTGTAGACATCGTAGGCCGCGACCAGAGCCATGATCCTGCGCTCGCGAACCGCGCCGCTGCCGAGCTGTTTGCCGAAGGTCGCTTCCACCCAGGTGCGATGCGAAGCGCGACCGACCGTGGTGAGGTCGTGAAGCGCGGGCACTCGGTCCGCGACGGCAAGGGCGCGGATCGTCGCCGCGCCGAGCTCCTCGTAACGAGCGACGATCACGCGTGCAGCCTCGAGCGGATCCGGACTGCAGGCGCGCAGGCTCTGCTCCTGCGGGCCCCACCACTCGCGTGCCGCTGCGACGAGCCCGTCCTTGTTGCGAAAGTGGAGCGTCACGGTCTGCGGGCTGACACCGGCGCGCTCGGCGACGCGCGGAAACGTGATGTCGTCGTAGTGGATCTCGCGGAACAGCTCGAGCGTCGCTCGCAGGATGTTCTCGCGCGTCTGCTCGGCGGCTGCGATGCGAGCCGAGTTGTCGTACCGGCGCTTCTTGGCAACGACCATCTATTCGCCAAGCTGTCACGGTATTCAATCACCGTCAACGATATTGGATATTGACTCAATCTATCCGATTTCGTCGACGCCATCCGTCGCACGCAAACGCAACAACGGCCTCGCGTGGAGACACGAGGCCGTGGTGGGATTGGCGAAGGCCAGCCCGTCGTGAATGACTAGCTGTGATCAGGCCGCTGCAGCGGGCTGCGCATCTGCCGGATAGACGGCGATGCGTGTACGCGTCTTGCCCTGGCGCTCGAACTTGACGACACCGGTGACCTTCGCGAACAGCGTGAAGTCACGGCCGATGCCGACGTTCTCGCCGGCGTGAAACTTGGTGCCGACCTGGCGAACCAGGATCGAGCCCGCGGTGACGCTCTCACCGGCGAACCGCTTGACGCCGCGCATCTTCGGCAGCGAGTCGCGGCCGTTGCGAGTGGAGCCCTGTCCTTTTTTGTGTGCCATGACTGCCTCTACTGGGTGATCTCCGCGATCTTCACCGCGGTGTAGTCCTGACGATGGCCGTTGCGACGAACGTAATTCTTGCGACGGCGGAACTTGAAGACGATGAGCTTCTCGCCGCGGCCCTGCTCGACGATCTCACCGGTGACCTTCGCACCGCTGAGCATCGGCTTGCCGACGTTGATGTTCGCTCCGTCACCGGACGAGACGAGCAAGACCTCGTCGAACGTGACTTGGGCGCCTTTGTCGCCGACCAGCTTCTCGACCACGACGGTCTTGCCGGGCTCGACTCGATACTGCTTTCCACCTGTTTGGATTACGGCGTACATGACTTGGCTCCACGAAAACGCTTACGGACCGCGCACTTTACCGATCGTTTCCCAGCCGTCAAGCCTGTCCTGACAGCCATCTCGATCGCAAACCAGATCAGCGGCTTGGCGGCGCCGCCGGGGCTCGGCAATCCGGACGACGAACATCGTCGCGTCGGTGACCGTTCATTAACGATCCCAACAACTTGCGTGTCCTGAAACGCGGCATGGTTCGAGCTATTACGAGGCTGATGACGAAATCCAAGAAGATCTCCAAGCACGTCGCGCTGCTCTCCAACAACCAGCTCGGTTCGGTCGGCGGTGGGTTCAACCAGGCCGAGACGCTCGCTTTCAACCAGGCCGAGACGCTCGCGTACAACACGCTCTCGAAGAAGTAGCCCGGTCAGCGACCGAGGCGCTTCTTCAGCAGATCGGTGGTCATCACCGGGTTCGCCCGGCTGTTCGTCGCCTTCATCACCGCGCCGACGAAAAATCCGAACAGCCCATCCTTGCCGGCGGCATAGGCCTCGGCCTGTTTGGGGCTCGCCTTGACGACGTTATCGATGATCTCCCACAGCGCGGGCTCGTCGGAGATCTGCCGAACATCGCGGCGATCGATGATCGCGAGCGGCGCCTCGCCGGTCTTGTAGCTCTCGGCGAAGATCTCCTTGCCGATCTTGCCGCTGATCGTGCCGTCCTCGACGAGGACGACCAGCGCGCTCAGGGTCTCGGCGGCCATCGGCGACTCGCGGATGTCCTTGCCGTCGGTGTTGAGCGCGCCGAGCAGCTCGGTGAGCATCCAGTTCGCGATCGTGCGACCGCCGTGCCCGGCGTGCCCGGCGGGATGTGCGAGGCACGCGGCGTCGAAGTAATCGGCCATCGCGCGATCGGAGATCAGCGTGCGGGCATCGTCGCGCGCGATACCGGCCGTCTGGTAGCGCTCGAAGCGCGGGAGCGGCAGCTCGGGCAGAGCGTGCAGGATGGTCCCCATCGTCGAGCCGTCGACCACGAGTGGTGGCAGATCGGGATCCGGGAAGTAGCGATAGTCGTTCGCTTCCTCCTTGCTGCGCATCGGTGCCGATTGGCCGGCATCGGCATCCCACAGCCGGGTCTCGCGTTCGATCCGCCCACCATCGTCGACGATCCGCAGCTGGCGCGCGATCTCGTGCTCGACGGCGTTCTGCACGAACCGAAACGAGTTGATGTTCTTGAGCTCGGTGCGCTGGCCGAGCCGATCTTCGCCGCGCAGCCGCACGGACACGTTCGCGTCGCAGCGCAGCTGGCCCTTCTCCATGTCGGCTTCGCTGATCTCGAGCCAGCGCACCAGGCGATGCAGCGAGCGCATGAACTCGGCCGCTTCCTCCGCCGACGACAACTCGGGCTCCGACACCACCTCGACCAGCGGCACGCCCGCGCGGTTGAGATCGACGTGCGAGACGGCGCCGACATGCGTGTTCTTGCCCGCATCCTCCTCGAGATGGATGCGGGTGAGCCGCACGCGCTTGACCGTGGTGCCGACGAGCACGTCGAGGTGACCGTGCTCGCACAGCGGCTCGTCGTACTGCGAGATCTGATAGCCCTTCGGCAGATCCGGATAGAAGTACTGCTTGCGCGCGAACCGCGACCGGGCGCGGATCTTCGAGGACGTCGCCACGCCGAGCTTCAACGCGAGCTCGAGGGCGAGCTTGTTGAACACCGGCAGTGTGCCCGGCATGCCGAGGACGAGTGGATCGGTGAGCGAGTTCGGTGGCTCGCCGAAGTGGACCGCCGACGGAGAAAACGCTTTGGTCCTGGTCGCGAGCTGGACGTGAACCTCGAGCCCGATCACCGGCTCCCAATCCTCGAGCATCTGCGGGACGCTGCGACTCACGCGAAGCCTCCCGGCCGGCGGTCCCCGAGACCGACGGCGGCTTCGATCGCCGCGCCCGCCCGGAGCAAGGTCACTTCATCCAGCGGCTTGCCGAGCAGCTGCGCACCGACCGGCAAGCCCTCGGGCGTCAGGCCGCACGGCACGGACATGCCAGGTAGCCCGGCGAGGTTGCACGACAGCGTGAACACGTCCGCGAGATACATGTCGAGCGGCGTCGCCTTGGCGCCGAAGCGGAACGCCGTGGTGGGCGTGGTGGGCGTCAGCAGCACGTCGCAGCTCTCGAACGCGGCGTCGAAGTCGCGCTTGATCAGCGTGCGGATCTGCTGCGCCTTCTTGTAGTACGCGTCGTAGTAGCCCGAGCGCAGCGCGTAGGTGCCGAGCATGATGCGGCGCTTGACCTCGGGGCCGAAGCCGGCGCCGCGCGTCTTCGAGTACTGCGTCAGTAGATCGGGCGCCTCGACGCGCAGGCCGTAGCGAATCCCATCATAGCGCGCGAGGTTCGACGACGCCTCGGCGGGCGCGACGATGTAGTACGCCGGCAACGCCAGATGGGTGTGGGGCAGCGAGACCTCGACGATCTCGGCGCCTTGATCGCGGAGCGCGGCGATCGTGCGATCGAGCGCCGCGCGAACATGTTCCTCGAGCTCGCCGGCAAAATACTCTTTGGGCAGCCCGACACGCAGGCCCCGGGCGCCAGCGGCGAGCGCGGCGGAGAAATCCGGGACTGGCACGTCGAGCGACGTGGCATCGCGCGGATCGTGGCCGCAGATCGTCTGCAGGATCAGCGCGGCATCTCCGACGGTGCGCGCCAGTGGACCGACCTGATCGAGCGACGACGCGAACGCGACGACACCCCAGCGCGACACGCGGCCGTAGGTGGGCTTGATGCCGACGACGCCGGAGAACGCGGCGGGCTGGCGGATCGAGCCGCCGGTATCGGTACCGAGGCTCGCCGCGCACAGGCCCGCTGCGACTGCTGCCGCGCTGCCGCCCGAGCTACCGCCCGGAACGCGCGACGAGTCCCACGGGTTCTTCGTCTTCTTGAACGCAGAGCGCTCCGTCGACGAGCCCATGCCGAACTCGTCGAGGTTGGTCTTGCCGAGGATCACGGCACCGGCCGCGCGCAGCTTCTCGACGGCGGTGCCCTCGTACGGCGGGACCCACCCCGCGAGGATCTTCGAGCCCGCAGTGGTGACGATGCCCTTGGTGACCAGGTTGTCCTTGAGTGCGATCGGCACGCCGGCCAGCGGGCCCAGCTTCTCGCCGGCCTTGCGCTTGCGATCGATCTCGTTGGCCGCAGTGCGCGCTCCATCGCCGTCGATCTCGAGGTATGCGCCGAGATCGCGATCGACGCGCGTGATGCGGACCAGCATGTCCTCGACGACGCGAAACGCCGTGACCTCGCCGTCCGCGATGCGCCGCGCCGTCTCGACCACCGACCACCACTCGCTCACCGGTTACTCCTTGGCCCCGGGAATGATCGCCGGCACGACGATCAGATCGCCATCGCGTTTCGGGGTGCCTCGGAGCGCTTCGTCGACGGGCAGTGACGGCTGCGGCTCGTCGGGGCGCAGCACGCCGAGAGACACAAACGGGCCCGCATGGTCCATCGCCACCGCGTGGGTCATCGCGGGGATCCCCGTCGCATCGATCGCGGCGATGGTGCCGAAGTGATCGAGGATCACGCCGAGCTCGCTCTGCATGCGTTCGAGCTCGTCGGATTCGAGGTGCAGGCGCGCGAGTAGCGCGATCTCCTCGACCTCTTTCCGCGTCAGCGTCGGCATCTAGTCCGCGGGAAGGGGCTTGGGCTGAAGCTCCGGCTTATCGCTCGCCATGCGCCCCGCGAGCTCGGAGCCGAGGCGCAAATACTCGTCGGCGATCTTGCCGGCGCTGGTGGCGTCGCCCTTCTCGAGTGCGGCGATCAGCTCGCGGTGGTGCTTGCGCACCAGATCTCCGGGAGCCGCGAGGTTGGCGAGGAACGGCATGAAGTTGCGCACGCCATCGCGGACGGTGTTGACCAGCAGCAACATCACCTGGTTGCCCGACAGCTGCGCGACCGCGACGTAGAATTCGAAGTCGAGCTCGAACAGCTCGAGGGCACTGGTCACCTGATCGGCCTTGTCGGCCAGGGTGCGCAGCTTGGAGAAGGTGTCCTTGTCGTTACCGACCCGGATGGCGGCCATCCGAGCCAGCTCGCGCCCGAAAATCCGGCGGAACTCGAGGAGGTCGCGGATCAGCTCGGGCTTGCCACCGGCGAGCGGGAGTAGGTGCTGGACCAGCTCGATCCCGCCGGTCTCCATGAAGTTCTGAACGCGCGTCCCATCGCCCTGGCGAATGCGTACCAGCCCGAGATGTTCCAGTTTTTTCAACGCTTCCCGCAGCGAGGCGCGGTTGACCCGAAGGCGCTTCGAGAGCTCGCGTTCCGGCGGCAGCTTGGAGCCCGGTGGGTACTGGCCACCGAGGATGAGTGACCGCAACTGCTCGGCAATCTCCTCGGCCACGCGTTGCTTCTCGACCGGCTTGAGCATCCGCCCCGGCAGGGTAACCCAGCGGGCCCAGGCTTTGTAGCGGCGCGGGCGTGCTTGAGGGTTCCATCACCGACGTGTTAACCGTCGAGGGTGACCAATCCGGCCACCACGGCAAGCGAGGCGTCACCGCCGCGCCTGTTCGTCCTCGACGACGACAAACCGCACGACGTGTTCGACGTCCTCGGGGCGATCGATGGCAACGGGGCGATCGTTCGTGTGCGCTCGCCGTTCCTGTTCGAGATCGGCGAGGAGCTCTCGATCCGCATCGAGCAAGATGGCGTGTCGTCCGATGCGATCGCGCGCGTTCGGGCCCATATCGGGCCGAACGACTCGCGCATCACCGAGCTCGAGATCTCCGAACGCACCGAGCCGCGGGCGATCGAGGGCTGATGTTGGTCGCCGAGCTCGACGAGGTCACCTACGATCTCGAGGTCGATGGCGAACAAGTGCGCCGCGTGGTGCATCGCAAGGTGTTCGAGCAGGGCGCGTGGGCGACCGTCGTGATGGTCTACGAGGAGCGCGCATCGGACAGCACGTGGAAGCCCGGCAAGCTCGCGTTGATCCGCCTGCAGAAAGTTCGCGACGCGTGGAAGAAGCACGCGGCGATCACGCTCGCGGGCGCAGATGCCGTCGCCCTCGCGGAAGCAGTGTCGAGCTGGCGCGGCGAGCTGACCGGCAACGCCGACGAGTGAGTTGGGTCAGCGCTTCTTGCCGCCGGCAAGGCGCTGCTCGATCAGTCGCGCTTCGGAGCCCGCCTCGCGATGTTGCGGCTCGATGCGCAACACCTCCTGGAAGTGGCGAAGCGCATCGGCATCGCGCCCGAGCATGCGCTCGACACGACCGGCATAGAAGCGCGGCGCGACCGAGCGCGGCGATTTGTTGATCGCACGCTCGAGCGTGATCCGCGTCTTGCTCGCGATCGCCATCTTGTCGGGCGAGCTGCAGAACTCGGCCCACGCATACGCTGCGTGATAATCGACCTCGTCGCTGTTGAGCTCGAGTGCGTGTGCGAACTCTGACAACGCGGTCGACAGCTGATCGCGACGCAGCGCCGCTTCGCCACGCCGGAATGCTTCCTCGGCGTCGAGGATTCGCCCTGCCAGCTCCTCGGCGCGCTCTTGCTCGGCCGCGATCGCCGCCTCGCCACCACGGCGGAGGACGCTCGCGTAGTCCTGGCGGCGTTGCGGATCGGAGACCACTCCGAACGCGGTGTTGACCTGCGCGAACAACCGCTGCGCCTCCTTGGTGTCGTCGGCGATGCCGAGCGCAGTGAGGCGATCGGGGTGGAGCTGACGCGCGAGCGCGAAGTACGCCTTACGAAGCTCGTCGGGCGTCGCGTCGATGTGCGAGCCGAGCAACTTGAAGTGATCGGCGCGACCCTTGAGCAGCTCGAGGTGCTTCTTGATCAGCGCGCGCACGTCGTTGGCCTGGTTCGGATCGAGGTTGGTGATCCGAGCGGAACGCGGCCCGATCGCCTGGGACTGTCGTGCGGTTGGCGCGTCGAGGCCGTTGGGACGGCGGACCGTCGCGCCGTCGAATTGATCATTCGTGCGTCGCGTAGTCGGCGGGTCGAACGCCTGCGGCGGTGGCGGTTGATGCGTGTGGGTAGGTTGCTGGCGTGGCTGGGCGTGTGACTGGACGGCTGGCGAAGGCCAGGCCTGCGTGAGGGGCTGTGGGCGAGCCTGGTGTGTCTGAGGTGTCTGCGGCGGGAGTGCCTGCGGCATTGGTTGCAGCGGCTGGCGCTGGGTCTGCGTGGGTGGGGTTGGGCGCGCCGGTGGATGGGTGGGTTGGTTATTGGAGTCGAGCGCGCTGCACGACATCAGGGCGTAGATCATCGCGCGCACGACGCGCGGCTCCGAGCCCATGATCTCCAGGTCGCTGACGGTCGCACCCCGCTCGAGCAGATCGAGGACCGGATCCTCGGTGCGGGCGAAGCCGTACTGCGGCAGATCGAGGAGCGCCTCGGGCTTCATCTGGAACCAGCTCCCGAGCTCCGCGAGCTCGCTCGACAGCCGCGCCTCGGACAGATTCGAGCGCGCTCCGAGGAAGATCACCGAGCGAATGTCGAGCTCGGCGCCCGGGATGATCGGTAGCGAGATGCGATCGTCGACGCTAAACTCGCCCCGCTCGATCGAGAACGTCCGCGCCGCGCGCTGGGCGATCGCGCGGCGGCGCAGCTTCATCGCTTGCTCGGGAGCGAGCCGGATCAACTCGGCGATCAGATCGACCTCGTCACGCTGTGGGTTGGCTTGCTGGCGACGGGCGATATCCGCGACCTGCGTCGACGACAGCAGGCCGCCGGTCATCGCGATTCGCACCGCTGCATCGGAGGCGAGCGGCGACGTGGCACCGACGACGACGCCATCGCTGAACGCGATCTGGTAGCGCTTGCCGTCGGCGGAGAGGACCAGCTGCCCGGTCAAGCCACGCATGCCGAGCGCCCCGAGCGTCAGGCCCCAGGGGCGGTCCCCGACGCTACCGCGCGCGAGCTCGGTCACCGCTTACCTCCGAGGTAGCGGCGGAGCACGTACGCGATGGCCGCGATGACGATCAGCCCGACCACGATCGTCAGCGCGGTCTCGTTGCCTTCGGCGTAACCCCACATTGATTCAGCTACGAGGATGGGAAAAGCCCGCCCACGAGTCAATCTTGGCCCCGAGATTCCCGTCGGACGTGGCTCGGCACGTGATCGTTGGGCTACAATTACC
>JACCYD010000791.1 GCA_013696695.1 Deltaproteobacteria bacterium
CGGATCGTCTCGCCGATCCAGGCACCGTAGGAGAACCAGATCTCCCAGTGCTCTTCGGACTTGAGGTCGAGCTCGTCCTTGTCGCCGATCTGCCCGAACAACCACGTATCGAACGTGATCAGCTCGAGTGACTGGGCGAGTGCCAGCGCGCCGGTATCGCCTTCGATCTCGGCGAGCGAGTGGACGGTGTCACCGTCGGGATCGATCAGCTCTTCGATGATCAGCTCGGACTGAGTCCGCGCACGCGACGAGAACCGATAGGCGCCTTCGCGCAGCTCGGTCATCGCCTTCTCGAAGCGCGCTTTGGCCTGCTCCTCCGCTTCCGCGAGTTGCTTGGCACTCTCTGATTGCTTGGCGGACTCCGACACGTCGCGACTATACGGTGATCGGCAGCCCCCAGGATCTAGGTGCTACGCGAATCCCACAGCGGTTCGTCCTTGCCATCCTTGAGGACGCACCAGCGACCCCAGACGAACAAGGCGTCGGATAGCCGGTTCAAGTACTGGACAGCGAGCTCGCCGAGGTCTTCGGTTGCGCCAACCCCGACGAGGATGCGCTCGGCGCGACGGCACACGGTGCGAGCGAGGTGGAAGTACGCCGATGGCCAGCCACCACCCGGCAACACGAAGGACTTGAGCGCCGGCAAGTCGTCGTTGACGGCATCGATGTCGCGCTCGAGACCATCGATGTGGCGCTGCTCGATGCGCGGCATCTTGCTGCGCGTGTCGGCATCTTGCGCCGCGAGCTCGGCGCCGAGGTTGAACAGCTCGTTCTGCACGCGGCGCAGGATCGGAGTCAGGTGCGAGCCCGCCGCCGAACCGACGAGCGCTTCGACCGCGAGGCCGAGGGTGGCGTTGAGCTCGTCGATCGTGCCGTAGCACTCGATGCGTGGTGCGGCCTTCGACACGCGGTCGCCGCCGATCAGCGACGTCTCGCCCTTGTCACCACCGCGTGTGTAGACTCGGTCGATTCGCATGCGCGTGAATTACCACCTGCCGCTGCTGGTTACCATCGTGCTCGCCGCGCCGTCGCAGGCTCACGCCGACGACTACCGGCTCGCCGTCGGCGTCACGGATCTGGCGAGTGCCACCGTGTTCACGATCGGCATCAAGCTCGACCTCGATTGCAAGCCGTGCTTCGCGACCGCCGCCGTGGGGTTCGCAGGCATGGCGCTGGGCGCGCCGATCATCCACGCGGCGGAGGGCAACTATGGCCGGATGGGGATCAGCCTGGGTGCGCGCGTGTTGCTCCCGACGCTGGGCCTGATGGTCGCGGTGAAGACCGGGGTCACCGAGAACATGATCCTCGGCGGCTTCTTGCTCGGTTTCGTGGGGGCGAGCATCATCGACGTCGCGCTTGCCTCCGAGGAAGCAGACATGACTGGGGTGCGGAGGACGCGCATGGTGTCGATCGGCGCTCGGTTCTAGCGGCATCGGAATTTCCTTGAGCGCTCCTTCGAAAGTAAGCGACACCACGTAACCGAACCTCGGGAGCTTGTCTCGCGCGCACCGCCACCAGATGCTTTGTGGGTGAAGGATCCGATGAGCGTCCTGGTGATCGGGGACGAGGTGGAGCTGGCGGAGCCGGTGGCATCGCTTCGCGACGACGGGCATCGCGTCGAGCTCGCGCGTGATGCGGCGGCGGCGATGCGACTGGTGTCGAACGGCCTCGATTCGGTGCTGGTCGATCTCGACGTCGACGGTTATCAGCTGGTGCGTGCGTTGCGCACCGAGGTGCTCGCACCGAGCACCAGCATCTTGGCGCTCAGCAGCCGCATCGAGCCGCTCGATGACGCCGGCGTCGATCTCGTGCTGCAGAAGCCGCTCGACGCGCCCCACCTCGGCAGCCTGGTCGAATACATCACGCGCCGTCGTCATCACCTGCTGCGCTCGCGCACCGGTGGTCCGCCGCTGCACGTGATCCCCGGTCCACTTCGCCAGCGGTGATCAGCTGTGATCTTCACCCATGCGCGCGTGTTGGATCAGCACCTCGACGGCACGCCGTGCGAGATCGGACGCCTCACCGTCCTGAAACAGCGCATAGACGTTGGAGTGCGCCGGCTCGAGCCGCGCGATGATCCGCAGCCGTCCCGCGCTCACTGCATCGCGCGCGATCGATCGCGGCACGAACGCGACATGCCCGCCGCGCGCGGCTGCTTCGAGAAGGAACAGCGCGTCGTCGGCCTCGGCGGCCACGCGGGGTCGCAACGCCTTCGCGTCGAGGAACGCTTCGACCTCCCAGCGATACGACGAGCTCGCGCGATACTGCAGCAGGCTGAGGTTTTGCCAGTCGGGAGTGGGCTCGATCGAGGGCGGCGCGACGGCGACCAGGATGGTCTCGTCGATCGCCGCGACCTCGAGTCCGCGCCGGCCCGTTTCCAGAGGATCGGTCTCGCACAGCACGAGATCGAGCTCGCTCGCGCGAAGCCCGCGAACCAGATGCGCGGCATCGCCGAGCTCGATCGAGGGCACGCAATCCGGCAACGCGAGCAACGGCATCAAGAAGTCGGTGGTCGTCGACCGCGCGACTGCGCCCGACATCCCGACGCGCAGTGTGCGCGGCATGTCCTTCTCGCCGTGCCCCAACGACTCGACCAGCCGCTCGCCGGCACGAAACATCACCGACGTGTGCTCGAACGCCAGCCGTCCGGCATCGGTGAGCTTGAGCCCCGTCGCCTTGCGCTCGAACAACGCGACACCGAGCGTCTTCTCGAGTGCACGCACCTGTTCGCTGACGGTCGGTTGCGTCACTCCCAGGTGTTCGGCTGCTGCCGCGACCGTGCCTTGGACAGCCGCGATGTGGAAATAGTGCAGGTGGTTGTAGTTCAACACGGTAACTTCTTAGGCGTACAAGACACGAGCCAGTTCGCTCGTGTCGCTGGGCGCGCAGTGCGGCGAACACGCACGAGCAAGCCCGGTGAGACGGTCTCTCGCGTGCGAGCGGGGCGGACTGTCATGCACAGGGTACGCACCAACATGGCGGCGCGGAGGCACGTGTGACGGACCGCAATGGCGTGTTGATCGTCGAAGACGATCTCGACATCCGCGAAGCGCTCGAAGCAGTGCTCGTCCATCATGGGTTCTCGACGTTCGCTGCGGAGAATGGCGAGGTCGCGCTCGACCGGATGCGGAGCGACGCGACGCGCCCGTACGTGATCTTGCTCGACGTCGTGATGCCGGTGATGGACGGCCACGAGCTCCACCGCAATCTCCGCGGGGATCCCGAGCTGTGCGACATCCCCATCGTCCTGCTCACGGCGCACTCGCGGGGCGACGACGACGCGCGTGCGATGCAGGCGGATGGCTTTCTCAAGAAGCCCTGCGATCGCGACACGCTGGTCGCGATGATCAATCGGTTCTGCAAGCCTGATTAGTGCGCGAGCTCGGCGGCGAGCGCGTCCCACGCGCGGCGCCGATGGGACATCGAAGCTTTTTCGTCAGCGGACATCTCGCCGAAGGTGCGGTCGTGGCCGTCGGGGATGAAGATCGCATCCCAGCCGAACCCGTTGCTGCCGCGTGGCGCTGCGGACACCATGCCCTCGATCCGGCCCTCGACGACGCGCGGGCCTTCTTGATCGCAGATGCCGAGCACGCACGTCGCGATCACGCCGCGATGGGCGAGCCCGTCGGCGGCGCGACAGATCGAGATCAGCCCACCGAGCTGCTCCCAGTACTTGATGAACGGGCCCGGAAACCCACCGAGCCCGGTCAGCTCGAAGCCGGCATCCTCGACGATCACCGGGCGATCGAGCATCGCGAAAGCCGCGCGCGCTTTGTGGAGTGCGACGTCGCGCGTGGTCGCGGCCTGGAGCTCCGGGAGATCGAGCACGGCGCGGTCGAGCGGGCGGCCGAGGATCGCCTCTGCCTCGCGATGCTTGCTGTCATTCCCGGTGACGAACACCCAACTGGTCATACGCCCTCGGGTTCCAGCCAGCCGTTATCGACGGCGCGGTTGGAGTCGAAGCAGATGTACTCGGCGATCGTCTTCTTGACGACGAGCTCGCGGCTCGCGATCGCGGCAGCCAGCTCGGCGACGGGTTGCATCGCCTCGGTCAGCCCGCAGGCGCGAGCGCGCAGGTTCAAGAACCGCTGCGCCGGCTTGAGCGCGTTGTAGCTGAGCGGCACCGGCCGCGCGAACCGATCGGAGAACTCGGTGGACAGCGCGCGCAGGCCACGCATGTCGTCCTCGGAGAGCGGGCCGCGCTTGCCGTCGATCAGTAAATGAAACTCGAAGTAGCGATCGGCCGGAGAGCGTGTCGCCTCGGCTGCATCGCGCGGCACGCCGGGATCACTGGCGAGCGCCTCCACCTTCTCCCGGATCACGGTGAATCCAGCGGCGCGGAGCACCTCGGCGTCGACGCGTGCGGCCTCGCGCGCTGCGGCGGTGTCGCCCTCGATGTAGCGCGACGACTGCAACACCCCGACGAACCCCTTGCCGACGTAATCGAGCTCGAGCAGTAGCGCCTTCATCGGCGCCGGCGCGGCCGCGCATGCTGCGCGAAACGCGGCAACGCGATCGTCCGGTGGATCGAGCGGCTCGACGAACACGTGGATCTCGAAGACGCCGGTGACGTGCTCCATGATCACGGAATCATGGCACGCATTCGCAGACCGCGATCGCCGGTGTCCCGCACAGCGCGGTCTCGATCGTCGCGCCCTTCGAGCGCACGCAGTCCTGGTTGCCGGCGTTGTCGGGCTCGCTGGGCGCCCACGGCAAGAACGTCGCGCCCGCGCCGAGCACGGTCATGTAGTCGGCCTCGGTGGCCGCGTCGGAGATCCCGATCCATGCGTCACCGCCCGCGATCGCGACGATCGCGGCGAGCTCGGCAAGATCGTCGGGCACGGCGAGGAACACGTTGCCCGGCAGGTTGCCGCACGCCGAGCGCTGGTTCGTCCAGCCTGCAGCACCGAGCTTCTTCCAGTAGTGCCCGTCGGTGAGCGTGAACCCGGGGCACACGGAAGGCTCGATCGGGGGCGTGTCGACCGGCGCATCCAGCAGCGGCACGGCGGTGTCGAGCGGATCTTCGACACGCGCATCGGCATCGCTCTCGCTCGTTTCACCCACGCACGCCCCGCCGTGTTCGCCCGACAGCTCCGCGAAGCGCTTGCCGCTCTCGCACGTCGGATCCGAAAAGCTGCAACGGCCGACCGGCTCGCACACGCCCTGCTCGCCTCCACGCACGCACTCGCCGTCGGACGCGCATGCGAACGCCGCGGGTCGCATACAACCGCCGAGTGCGAGCACCAGCACGAGAGCGCGCATCAGAACGGCATGCTCCAGCGAACCGTGGCGCCGCGGCCGGTGGGCGTGACCTGGACGGTGTCGCGGCGGCGGACGGTGAGCACGATCGCACCGGCGGTGATCGCGGCGACGCCGATCGCACCCGCGATCACGGAGCTCGTGTAGCGACGATCGGAGCGCGCGATTCCATCCTCGTACTCCTCGTACGTGGTGGCCGCATCGGCGCGATCGCGCAAGCCACCCGCCCCGCGATACAGCACGAACGAACCGACGGCCGCGCCAACTCCCGCGACGGCGAGACCGATGCCCGCGCGGCGCGCCCGCCGATGCGACTGCGTCGTCGTGCGAACAGGAAGCGACAGCTCCTGAGGCCGCGCTGCGGGTGGTGTCGGAACCTCGGGTACCGTTACCGGTGGCGCGATCGGGCGCGGCGTCGTCGGTTTCTCAGCTGCCGGACGCGGGTTCTTGCACGCTTCGATCGCTTCGCGCGCGACGGCCGCCTGCTCCGCCTTCGGCTTGCTCGCGAGAAATCGTCGATAGAAGCTCAGCGCGCGCTCGCAGCGGTCGAGCTGGACGTGCAGCTGGCCGAGCGCGAACAATAACCCCGGCTGAGGATCGAGGGTGTACGCCGCTTCGAGCTCGGCGAGCGCTTCGATGTAGCGCTGCTCTGCGTGAAGCGTGCGCGCAGATGCGACGTGCATCTTCGCCGCGGCCTTCGCGTCATCGGCGAGCGCACCCGAGGACGCCAACATCAGCGATGTCGCGACAACGATCGTTAGCTTCATGCACCTACTCGAGGAAAAGCGAGTTTGGATCCCACCGCTTGGATCGCGGTTGGGGGACGGATGGTTTCGAACCAGGCTTGGCCTTCGCGGGCTTTGGCTTGGAAGGCTTGGCGTCGACCGGCTTGGTCTCGACGATCGCGGGCTTTTCGATCGCGGGATTCGCGATCGGACGCGCGGGCTCGAAGCCGACTGCGCTCGGGGGAGTGCGCTGCGCGGCGTCCGGCTCGATCGCCGGGCGAGCGCGCGACAACCACAACGCAGCTGCGAACGCACACACGCTGGCGATCGCGAACATCGTCCCGAGCACGAGACGCCCGCGGCGGCGCGGTAGCGTGACCGTGCACTCGACGGCGATCGCCTCGATCGAGACCGGCGGTTCCGCCTCGATCGGCAGCGGCGTCACCGTGCGGACGATCGGCGGCCCGTCGAAGTCGCCCTCGATCGGGTCGGCGTCCTCGACGATCTCGAGCTCGCGGCGTGCGCGTCGCAACGCGTGGAGCGACGGCTCGATCGTGCCGTTCGGTGGCAGCGGCATCGACATCGGACGCGTGCCCTGCGCGCTCAGCTTCGCGGTCTCGATCTGCGGCATCGCCTCGACGGGCGCGCGCACGATGCCGCTCGCCGAGCCGTCGAAGTCGACGCCGATCTCGATCTCGGGCTCGTCGTCGTCGAGCCACGGCTCGGGACGCACGCCGAACACCTGCTTCATGTAATCGGCAAGGGAGGTGTTGAGGATCGGAAGCTGAAGCTTCGCGGCCATGTGCTCGAGCGCGAGCCGCAGCTCCTGTGCGCTCTGGTAGCGATCCGACGGCTTGTTCGCGAGCGCCTTGAGGATGATGTCCTCGAGCTCGGGCGGCAGGTCCGGCCGGAAGTTCGACGGCGGCGGGATGTAGCCGAGGACGATCGCCGTCATCGTCATGAAGTCGTTGTCAGCCTTGAACAGGCGACGCACGGTGAGCAGCTCGTAGAGCACGATGCCGAGCGCGAACACGTCGCTACGGCGATCGACGGCCTCGCCGACGCATTGCTCGGGCGACATGTACGCGACCTTGCCCTTGAGCGTTCCGGATCGCGTCTCGGTGGTGCGATGTGCGGCCTTGGCGATGCCGAAGTCCGCGATCTTCACACCGCCGTCGTAGCCGATCATGATGTTCGCTGGCGACACGTCGCGGTGGACGAGCTGGAGCGGGGCGCGGTCGGGGCCGCGCTGATCGTGCGCGTGATGCAACCCGGCGGCCGCCGCACACACGATCCCGATCGCGTGCTCGAGCGGCACTTGCTCGCCAAGCTTGCTGACCTTCGCGAGCAAGGCGCGCGCGTCTTCACCGTGGATGTACTCCATCGTGAAGAAGTACTCGCCATCCTCCTGACCGATGTCGGTGACCTGGACGATGTTGTGGTGGTGCAGCGATGCCGCGAGGCGCGCCTCGTCGAGAAACATCGACACGTAGCGATCATCGCCGAGCGCGTCCTCGCGAATGCGCTTGAGCACGACGTGGCGCTCGAAGCCTTCGAAGCCCGTCGTGCGGGCGAGCAACACGTCCGCCATGCCGCCCTGCGCGAGATGCTTGACCAGCTCGTACCGGCCGAGCTTCTTCGCGAGAGGCGCGCGTGAGACCACAAAACCACCGTGCTCTTTTCTTCTCGACACCGCAAGTACGCAAAACAATTACTAAATGTAGGAGGTGTCAGCGAGATTTTTCTCGTAGGCTCGCCCACGATCTTTCGAACGCGAGAACGTGTTTCTCGCAGCCGGCTGGTAAGCGCCGCGCCGCAAATTCTCCAGGCTCGCCTACCATCCACGCGTGCGCCGTTTCGACGTCGTCGTGGTCGGTGCCGGGCCCGCGGGTCTGTCGGCGGCCGCCGAGCTCGCGCGCGATCGCAGCTGTCTGCTTCTCGATCGAGGACCGCTCGCCGCGATGCGCGACCGCAACGGTCCCGAGGATGTGCTCTCAGGTGTCGGTGGCGCCGGGCTGTTCAGCGACGGCAAGCATTCGTTCTTCCCGTCGGCGACCGCGCTCTGGCAGCTGCCGGATCGCGATGCGCTCGGTGGTGCGTTCGAAGCGACGGCGGCGTTGCTGCGCACGCATGGCGTCGATGTCGCCGCGCCCAGCGGATCGATCGAAGCGCCGGTGCCGGGCGAGTGGCTGGAGAAGCGGTACCCGTCGCTCTACGTACCGTTCGCCGAGCGACTCGCGTGCATCGACGAGCTGTGGAGCGCGTGTCCTGATCGGTTTTCCGACGCGCGCGTCGTCGACGCCGAGGCGGCCGGTGAGATCGAGCTTCACGTCGATCGGCTCGGGCACTGCGAGCAGTTCCAGACGCGCGATCTCGTGCTCGCGACCGGTCGCTGGTCACCACGCTGGGCGCGGCCGCTGCTCGAGAAGCTCGGCGCGTCGTTCGTATTTCGTCGCGACGAGATCGGCGTTCGCATCGAGGCGCCCTCCGATCACCCGCTGTTCACGCAGCTGCCGGGCGTCGACGGCAAGCTGGTGTTGCGCGACGGCGACCTCGAGATCCGGACGTTCTGCACGTGTCGCGACGGCGAGGTCGTGCTCGGTCACGCCGACGGCATCCACGCGTTCTCCGGGCGAGCCGATTGCCCACCGACCGGCCGCAGCAATGTCGGT
>JACCYD010000805.1 GCA_013696695.1 Deltaproteobacteria bacterium
CTGCCCGTTCTGCGCCGCGTACGAGGACAAGGTCATCGAGACCCGGGTGTCGAAGGACGGCTCGGAGATCCGGCGTCGTCGCGAGTGCGAGGGTTGCATCCGTCGCTACACCACCTACGAGCGGATCGAGGAGTCGATGCCGCTCGTGATCAAGCGTGACGATCGGCGCGAGCCGTTCGACCGCGCGAAGATCGAGCATGGCGTGCAGTCCGCGGTGGCGAAGCGACCGGTGTCGCGCGATCAGGTGGCCGCACTCGCCCTCGAGGTCGAGCGCGAGGTCTCCGAGCTAGGAGTGACCGAGATCGCGTCGCGCGCGATCGGTGAGCGCGTGCTCCCCAAGCTGCGCGCCCTCGATGGCGTCGCCTACGTGCGGTACGCGTCGATCTATCGCGACTTCCGCGACCTCGAGCATTTCGAGAAAGAGCTCGAGACGTTGCGCACCGAAGGTGAAGAGCCATCGTCCAAGGGCGCTGCGTAGGTTGGCACCGAAGCCGAGCAAGGAAGTCGACGGCGTGCACATGGCGCGCTGTCTCGAGATCGCCGATCAGTATCGCGGGCGAACGGCGCCCAATCCCCTCGTCGGCTGCGTGATCGTCGACAAGCGCGGGCACGTGATCGCGGAAGGCGCGCACAAGGCCGCTGGCAAGGATCACGGCGAGATCGCGGCGCTCAAGAAGCTCGGGCGCAAGGCACCGGGCGCGACGCTCTACGTCAACCTCGAGCCGTGCAACCACCAGGGCCGCACGCCGCCGTGCACGCCACAGGTCATGGCGTCGGGGGTGACGCGCGTGGTGATCGGCATGCCGGATCCGGTGCAAGGCCATGGCGGCGGCATCGAGAAGCTTCGCCGCGCCGGGATCGCCGTCAGCGTCGGCGTGTTGCGCGAGGCGTGCGAGCGCCACAACACCGGCTGGCTGTCGCTCGTCCGCTACGGTCGCCCGAGCTTCACGCTCAAGGCGGCGATCACGCTCGACGGCAAGATCGCGACCGTCACCGGCCAGTCGAAGTGGATCACCGGCGATCACGCGCGCGCCGATGTCATGCGACTGCGCGACGAGCACGACGCGGTGCTGGTCGGCGTCAACACGGTGATCGCCGACGATCCGTGGCTGACCGCGCGAATCCCGGGCGCCCGCGATCCGATCCGCATCGTCATCGATAGCCAGCTCCGCACCCCGCCGGGCGCGCACTTGCTCCCCAAGCGGCGCGGTCCGCGCACGATCATCGTGTGCTCGATGAAGGCACCGGAGCGCGCGGAGAAGGCGCTGGTCGCGAAGGGCGCCGAGGTCTGGCGGTTCAAGCCGCACGCGAACGGCCGCGTCGATCTGTGGCCGGTCGCGAGCCGGCTCGGGCAAGAGGGCCTGACCAGCGTGCTGGTCGAGGGCGGCGGCGAGATCCACGAATACTTCCTGCGCACGCGCCTCGCGGACGAGGCCGTCATCTACATCGCGCCGAAGGTCGTCGGCGGTCCGGCGAAGAGCTGGGTCGGCGGCAAGGGCCTCGCATCGCTCGCGAGCGCGCACCGCTTCACGTTCGATGATCCGCAACTGCTCGGTGGCGACGTCCGGATCACCGGGCGCCGCTTCGATCCACCAGTGAACGATGGCCCGATCTGGGACGACGACTGACAAGCGCAAGGGCCGCGATGGTGAAGCCGGGCTGCTCGCGCAGATCTACGCGGCGCGCTAGTCACTTCGCGATCAGCTTCAGGCCCTTGGTGCCCACCTCGATGCGCTTGCTCGCCTCGGCCCACGTCGTCGCGCCGGGCAGCTCGAGGGTCTCGTCTCGCGTCGTCGCGTCGAAGCTGATGACCTGCACGGTCGGTTCGACGGCCAGCAGCCGCCACATCAGCGAGCGGAACCCGGCCATGTCGAGGTTGCAGTTGCACTCGATCAACGACGGAGCGATCACCCGGATCACCATCTCGGCCTTGTCTTCGTTGCTCGGCGAGACGCTGCCATAGGCAGCGGCGAGTGGCTTGCACGACTCGACCAACTTCGAGGCGAGCTTGGCGAGCCTGGTAGCTCGATTGCTGGCGTCGGAGCCGTGCTGGATCTCGTCGAGCTGGTCGTCGATCGCGTTGCGCGGTGGCGGCGTCAGCTTGATGCCGCTGTCGAACGCGAAGGCGGGTGCCGTGAACCCCGCCGCCCGGGCGGCGGCGACCGCATCGACCACGCGGGTCCACGACGTCCGGCGATCGATCTGGAAGTAGATGCGCGCCTGATCTCCCGTGCGTGGCTTGGCGAACGCTGCGCGCAACGCCACCTCGAGCTCGGACGCGACGTCGAGCCGGTTACCGTCGAAGAACATCGCGTCAGCGTCGATCGCGATGACCGGCGCGTCGGGAATCGGCGCGACCTTCAGATCGGTCCGCGCGACGAGCGTGACCTCGTGCTGCGGGAAAAAGAACACCCCGGGCTGATGCGGCGTGTCGGCGAGCAGCTTCGCGAGGGCCTCGGCCTCGAGCCGACACTCGTCGGCGTTCTTGCCACCGCATGCAACGAGGAACGCGAGCACGAGGTTCCGCATGTACGGAGTCATAACCGATCAGGTGACGAGCCGGGCGCGTGTGTCGTCGAGGCCTGACGCGATCAGCGCCGCATCATCCGTCGCGATCCCATGCTCGACGTCGTGCCACGGCATGATCGCGTAGATCACGCGGGCGCGGATCTCGAATCGCTCGTCCGGTGGCCCGCCGTACGCGGCCAGCATGCGGCTGCCGACCTCCGGCATCGCGTGGAGCCACCAGGCGAAGTCATCGGCCGGATCGCCGGTCCCGACATCTTCCCAGTCGATCACGCCGGCCAGCTCGCCCGCGGCCGACACCAGCACGTGCTCGGGGCCGAGGTCGCCGTGCGCGACCACCGGCGAGAACTTCCAGTTGCGATCGTCGTCGACGAGATCCGCGAGCAGCAACTCGGCGCGCAGCCGCTCGCCACGGGTGAGGCGGGGCGCCACCGCACCGAACAGCCGCGTGCCGTCGATCCGGCGATCGTCGCGTAGTGTGTCGGCATCGAGTGCTTCGACGCCCAGCGCTTTCGGCGGCGTCGCGTGGAGCCGCGCGAGCAAGCCGCCGAGCTGTTCGGGCCAGGCACCCGGCGTGGCCGCCGCGCCGGGCGCGCCCTCGAGCTTCTTGTAAACGACCGTCACCGGGCCGTCGCACGCGAGCTGCGGCTTCGGGATCTTGGCGCCGAGGTGCGGGGTCAGCTTCGGTAGCACGCGCAGCTGGTGGCGAAGCGTGTTCGCCGCGTAGCTGGTTCGCGCGATCTGGACGATCCAGCCTCCGGCGAGCTCGTAGGTTTCCGAGGTCCACCCACCAGTCAACCGCACGGCCGTGCCGACGTCGAGCCACGGCACGAGCTGGGCGAGGTCCGCGGGCATGGGCGGATTGTTACCTCGACGCGGCGTTCCTGGGGCCGCCGCGCGACTCGTGCGATCGTGGTAAACGAGTGCCGAATGTTCACCGGGCTCGTCGAAGATGTCGGCACGGTCGTGCGCGCGGATCGCCGCAGCGACGCGCTGGTGATCGGCGTGCGACCCGCGAAGCTCCCGGTCTCCGAGCTGGTGCTCGGCGAATCGGTCTGCCACGACGGCACCTGCCTGACGGTCACCGAGCTCGGGCGCGATTCGTTCACCGTCCTCGCTGGTGCCGAGACGTTGTCGCGCACCACGCTCGGTGGGATCCGGATCGGCAAGCGGCTCAACCTCGAGCGTGCGCTCAAGGTCGGCGATCGCCTGGGTGGCCACTGGGTGACCGGCCACATCGACGGCACCGGCGAGCTCGTCGCACGGCGCGACGCCGGCGCGAACCTCGTGCTCGTCATCCGCGCAGTGCCGGCATTGCTCCGCTACATCGTCGAGAAGGGCTCGATCGCGATCGCGGGGACGAGCCTGACGGTCAACTCCGTGGATGGTGATGGATTCAGCGTCGCGATCATCCCGCACACCCGCGATCACACGACGCTCGGTGATCTCACCATCGGCGACCGCGTGAACCTCGAAGTCGACATCCTCGCCAAGCACGTCGAGAAGCTCCTAGGAGGCATGAAATGACCACCGCGATCGAAAGAGTTACCCGCGCGCTCGACGAGATTCGCAACGGCCGGATGGTGATCCTGGTCGACGACGAGGATCGCGAGAATGAAGGCGACCTGGTGTTCGCCGCCGAGACCGTGACGCCCGAGAGCATCAACTTCATGGCCACCCACGCGCGCGGCCTGATCTGCCTCGCGATGGACGACACCATGATCGACAAGCTCGAGCTCGCACCGATGGTTCGCGATAACCAGGCGTCGCTCGGCACCGCGTTCACGGTCTCGATCGAGGCGCGCCACGGCGTCACCACCGGCATCTCCGCGCGCGATCGCGCCACCACGATCCGCGCCGCGATCGCCGACGATGCCGGCCCCGCGAACATCGTGTCGCCCGGCCACATCTTCCCGCTGCGCGCCCGCAAGGGTGGGGTGCTCGTGCGCGCCGGCCAGACCGAGGGCTCGGTCGACCTCGCGCGGATGGCCGGCCTCAAGCCCGCTGGCGTGATCTGCGAGATCATGCGCGAGGACGGCGAGATGGCTCGCCGCGGCGAGCTCGAAGAGTTCGGCAAGCGCCACAACCTGATGCTGCTCAGCGTCGCCGACATGATCGCGTATCGCCTGCTGCGCGAGCGGATCGTGCGCCAGAAGGCGCAGGGCATGATGCGCCCCGGCGGGCTCGGGCCCGGCGAGCCGTTCACGGCCTACTACTACGACACCGAGGTCGAGGACACCGAGTACCTCGCGCTCGTGCGCGGTGATGTCGCTGCCGCGACGGCCGCCGGGCACCCCGTCCTCGTGCGTGTCGCGCCGATGGATCCGCTCTCCGATCCGTTCTCGCTGCGCCCCGATCTGATCGCGGCGCTCGAGGCGATCGATGCCGCCGGCGTTGGCGTGTTTCTGTACGTGATGAATCGCGATCGCATGAAGCTGTGGCCGGCCTTCGAGCGGCTCGTCATGCAACACAACGTGGCTCGCGAGTCGTTCGCGCAGATGTCGCCCGCGCAGAACAGCGTCGCGCTCCGGGATTTCGGCCTCGGCGCGCAGGTGCTGGCCGACCTCGGCCTTCGCAAGATCCGGCTGATGATCCACAGCGATCGCAAGATCGCTGCGATCGAGGGTTTCGGCATCGAGGTCGTCGAGCGCATCCCGATTCCTCGAAGCCGCGGACAGTCCCAGCGCCGTGAAGCAGGCACCTAGCGATTGATGTATACCTCCGCGGCATGCCGACCATCGAAGGAGCCCTGTCTGCCTCCGGCCTCCAGTTCGCGATCGTCGCGGCCCGCTTCAATGGCCTGATCGTCGAGCCCCTGATCACCGGCGCGCTCGATGCGATCGGTCGCTCCGGTGGTGATGCAGCGGCGGTGACGATCGTTCGCTGCCCGGGCGCGTGGGAGCTTCCTCAGGTCGTGCGGTGGGTCGTCGATCGCGGTGGGGTCGATGCGGTGATCGCGCTCGGTGCGGTGATCCGCGGTGCCACTCCGCACTTCGATTACGTCGCCGGTGAAGCCGCGAAGGGCATCGCCAGCGCCGCCGCGAACACCGACATCGCCATCAGCTTCGGTGTGCTGACCACCGATACGATCGAGCAGGCGCTCGAGCGCGCCGGCTGCAAGTCCGGCAACAAGGGGTTCGATGCGGCACTCGCCGCGATCGAGCTCGCGAACCTCCGTCGCGCCCTCACGGCGCCGAAGAAGAAGAAATAGTCATGTCGTCGGGAAATCGGCGAAGTGGCCGCGCGTACGCTCTCCAGCTGCTCTACGCGCGCGACGGCGATGCCTCCGGTAACGTCGCGAACGACGCCGCGAGCTGGGCCTCGGAGTTCGAGCTCGAAGTCGATCCGCAGGCGCAACAGTTCGCGCGCGACCTCGTGGCCGCGGCGGTCGAGCGCTCCGCCGAAATCGATCAGCTGATCATCTCCGCTTCCAAGAACTGGCGGCTCGATCGAATGTCTCGCGTCGATCGCAACATCCTGCGCCTCGGCACCTGCGAGCTGACGGCCTTCAAGGACGTCCCACTCAAGGTCGTGATCAACGAGGCCGTCGAGCTCGCGAAGCGGTTCGGCACCGCGGAGTCCTCGGCGTTCGTCAACGGCGTCCTCGATCGGATCGCCACCGCCGTCGGTCGCGGTCCGGAAGACTGATGGCACTCTCCGTCCTCCCGCTCGATCTCGCGCGCTGGGACGAAGCTCGACGCGACACGCTCGTGCTCTCGGTGTTCAAGGACGAGCGCCCGCTGCGCGGTGCCGCCGGGCTCGCCGACTGGCGCTTGTGCGGCAAGCTCTCGCGGCTCGTCAAAGGCAACAAGGTCGGCGCCGACGCGCGCGAGACGCTGCTGCTGCCCGCCACGCGCCGCCTGCCGTTCTCCAAGATCCTGTGGTTCGGCCTCGGTGAATCGAAGGGCTACACCGACGAGCGCTTCCGCAAAGACCTCGCCTGGATCGTCGATGTCGTCGCGAAGGCCAACATCTCCGACTGGGCGCTCCAGCCTCCCGGGCGCGCCTCGGGCCTGATCGGTGCACGCCGGGCGATCGAGATCATGCTCGACGAGGTGACCATCGGCGACAAGCCGATCACGTTGATCGAAGATCCGGCGGGTCAGAAGGACATCGCCGAGGTTCTGCGCAGCCAGCGCTGAGGCTGCGGGGACGCCCGCACGGGACACGCGGATCGCGGTGCGTGCTCTCGGCCGCGCCGCGCGTCAGGTCACCCAGCTCCAGATCTTTTCGAGCACGAGGATCACCGTCGCACTGAACAGCACCAGCAGCGTGACGTTGATCAGCACGCACGCGTGACCGATCGCGACCCACACACCATCGCGTTCGAGCAGGCCGATCGCGTAGACGAACAGTGGGATCAGGAAGATCAGATTCGAGCCCGGAATCGGCAGCGGCAGCGCGAGACCGAGCGCGAGGATCAACACGCCGAGCCCGATCAGGCGCGTGCGGATCATCGGCTCCCAGCGGCGGCGGGTCATCTTTGCGAGCCAGCGGCGGCGCGCGAGCAAACGCGACACGCGATCCAGCATCGACATCTTGAGCGGACGGCGACGGGCGCGTGCGGGAAGCCAGGGCCTGTCGCGACCGACGACCATCTGCGCACCGATCAGCGCGATCGCGAGCCCGAATGGCGTCGACAGGCCGAAGAACGGGATGGCGATCAGCGTGAGGATGCCGATCAGAAAGCCGAAGCCGGCTTCGGACGCCTTGTCGACGAGCTGACCGACGGTGAGCGATTCGGGGCGCGCGTCGGAGGTCGAGCCTTCGGCTAACGTTGGCGCGGGCGTTCCATCGGAAGCACCGAGGTCGCGAAGCAGCTCGCCGAGTCGGAGCCGGTGTGGTGTGGGGGCGGGGCGCAAATTCTTGGCTCGATCGAGCGCGCTTGCGGGCAATTCGGGGAGACGCTCGGGAGCCGGACCGTGGGCCACTGTCTGCCACCGTGCATCCGGTGATGTAGGTGCGCAAGGTTCTCCGAGCCGGGAGCGAGACGAGTTAGATCAGCGACCTAGCCGGAAGCTGCCGGCAGCCGTGACAACGATCTCGCGAGGTTGGAATTCGCAGACGCCAACCGACAACGATCCCGGTCGCGGAGCGCCCCATCAAATCCCCGAAAAACTGACCGAGTTGGCGACGATACGGGCGGAAGCCCACCGCGATATCCTCCGTATTACGTCCCGATGAGCCAGCGCTACGAGCAACGGCAGGAGGAGCGCGATCAGGACGGCGCCGTTGCCGAAGATCAACGCTGGCCGGGCAAGCGCACCAAGGTCGACGCGGCGATGCAGAAGGCGCCGCACGACGCGGCGTCTGCCGAGAGCGACCCACGCCGTCCCGACATCGCGCGCATTCGCGCGGCGATCGGTTCGCTGACCGGTGGTGGCGAGAAGTTGCCCGACCAGCAGGCCGACAAGTTCGGCGGCTCGCTCGGCGTCGACCTCAGCAGCGTCACGCTGCACCAGAACAGTCAGGCCGCGGCGGATCTCGGTGCCTCGGGATTCACCGCCGGCGATCACGTCGCGCTCGCGCCCGGTGTCGATCCTGCGACGGCTGGTGGCGAGCACGTGCTCGCGCACGAGCTCGTGCACGTCGCGCAGAACATGGCCTCGGGCGGCGAGGCGATGGACTTCGCGGCGAGCATGGAAGTCGGTCCGTCGGATTCGCCGGTCGAGCGCGAAGCCGAGGCCGGTGCCTCCGCGATGCTGGGCGGCGGATCGTTCCAGGTCTCAGGCGGCGCGCTGCCGGGCATCTCGCTGTTCGAAGGTCCGCCGCCCGCGGGAACCGAGCCGGCAAATAGCCCGCCGAAGACCAACGATCCGAACAGCCCCGATTACGATCCGTCCAAGGATCCCGCGGTCACCTCGCAGGTGCCGGCGCCGATCTCGACGCAACCGACGGCGACGCCGCCGCCGGTCAAGGCACCGCCGCCTGCTCCTGCAGCCGCGCCCACGCCAACACCGGCAAAGCCACCGGTAGCGCCGACGTCGGCTCCCGCCTCGCCCGCGCGGCCGACGATCGGTCCCGCGCCGGTACCGAAGGCAGGACCCACGCCTGCCGTCACGCCGAACCTCGACGAGCTCGTCAGGGCCGCGCTCGAGCAGCGCGCCGATCCGGAAGCGAAGCAGAGCTTCTCGAACGGGACGAACCAGATCGACATCCTCCGCATCCAGGCGGTCCAGTACTCGTTCCAACCGACCGGCGTCGGCAACGCGATCTTGTCGTCGCTGTGGCCGTGGGAGGCATGGAAGCAACACGGTCGCGAAGTCTCGCTGACCAACCCCTACGACACCGGCTCGCTGCAGGCGTGGATCGAAGGCGCGCGCGCCACGATCCGCATCCTCGGTGACGTCGCCGCGTGGATCGCGACGATCGCGGACATCGTCGCGGCGGTCAGTGGGCTGCTCGCGCTGATCTCGTCGTGGACCGGCGCGGGTCTCGTGATCTTCGGCGCGATCGCGGCGATCGCCGCCGAGGTCGGCACGATCGCCGGTCTCATCAAGATCATCCTCGACATCATCGACGTCGTCATCGGCGTCGTTCAGATGATCCTGACGATCAAGAAGATCAAGGCGTCGAAGGATCCGGCGGAGCGCGCGAAGCTCGCCGCGCTCCTCGGTCGCGAAGTCAAAGAAGTCTCGGGCGCGGTCGTCGGCATCGGCGTCCAGGTCGTCACCATCGTCGCCACCGCCGGTCTCGCCGCCGGCGTCGCGGGCGCGGTCAACAAGACGACGAAGGGGTTCTGGAAGAACTTCGGCAAGGAGCTCGCGAAGGAGTTCCGTCCGATCCTCAGCCCCAAGGCGAGCATCAAGGTGATCCGCGATGCGGCCGCGCTGCCGGTGCGCGCGCCGAAGCAAGCCGTCCGTCAGGATGTCGATCCGAAGGCGATCACGCAGAAGGAGATCGCGGATGGCGCGGTCACCGTCGAGCGCATCGAGACGCGTCGCCAGCTGGTCAGGAGCAACCTGTCGCGTGCGAAGCGCAAGAAGGCCGGCAAGCTCCGCGATTTCGCGACCGTCACCAAGAGCAAGACGACGACAGCGGCGAGCCGCAAGGATCTCAAGGTCCCCAAGAGCGACAAGGGACCGAACGGCGTCAAGCGCCAGGTTCGCTTCAGCGTCGATCCAAACAAGCTCAAGCAGGGCATCCCGAAGGCCGAGGTCGAAAACTTCGCCGTCGATACCAGCGCGCTGATTCCCGGCCAGACCGCGGGTCAGGTCACCGCGCGGTCGAAGAAGACCGGCGACGCAACCGCACCGCAAGCACCGACCGCACAGCTCCCGGGCACTGAAGCTCCGATCGGCACCACGCCGCTGACGAGCGTCGCGATGTGGCCGTCGCAGATGGACAAGCTGAAGGAGACGCGCGCAAACCTGCCGCCGGCGAACGATCGCCTGATGACGATGTACAACCTCGCCAAGGGTCAGGCGGGTCCGTACCAGACGGGACAGTTCGAAAAAGTCTTCGCGGGGGTCAAGAACGCCACCGGCCAGATGCGGCTCGGCGCGCTCGCGCAGCAGCAAGACGCCACCGAAGGCGCGACGCAGAGCGACAAGGGCGCGCAGACCGCGGCCCAGGGCAAGACGCAGACGACCACGCTCGACGGCAAGCAAGGCGCGATGGAAGCCAGCACCCAGAAGATGGGTGCACAGAAAGTCGAGAAGCCGGCCCCGAAGGAAGGCGGCGGCCTGTGGGAGCGCGCGAAGAACTGGCTCTACAACCAGACGATCGGTCGCATCGGCGACGCGCTCGGCGGCTTGCAGTCGTGGTTGACGAAGTCGATCGGCGGCTGGGTGATGGCGAAGGCCGGGCTCAGCAAGGAAGAGCTCGACATGGCCGGCATCGAGAACTCGATGCGCGCCGATCACCAGAAGGACAAGCAGACCGAAGCCGAGATGAAGGCTGCGCAGGACGAGTCCAACAAGATCGATCCGAAGCTCGCCGAGATCATGAAGGGCGCGAACGCCGACGAGCAGGCGGCGCTCCAGGCGATGATGGAATCGCAGGAGCTGATGACTGCCGTCGACGAGGCGGTCAAGGGACTCGACGAAGCGATCGCGGCGGGCGGCGCGTACATCACCGAGATTTCGCCGATCATCCGGCACGAGCTCGAGTCGCAGGTCGGCGGCAAGCCGATCGATGCCGCATACGTCGCACCGGTGATCGGTGGCGCCACGTCACTCAAGGATTCGGTCGGCGGTACGGAAGAGATGGCCGCGGAGCCCGCGCAGGACGTCATCGCCGAGCTCACGGACGTGCAGGCGATCTGGCCCGAGCTCAACATCGCGTCGGGCATCAGCGCGGTCGGCACCGCGAAGGCATCGTTCATCATCAATCACCAGGCGCTGGTCAAAGGCGTCCGCAGCGGCGCCGACGCGACGATCGCGAAGGTCAACGGGCTGATCGGCTCGCAGGATTACGAAGGCGTCACCGCGGCCGCACATGGCCTCGATGGCGTGATGGAGAGCTTCCTCGATCAAGAGGAGAAGCTCGGTGACGTGTACATCCGCAACCTCGAGGCGGTCCTCGAGGCGACGTCGGCGCTGATCCAATCGGCGATCACCGAAGAAGAAGTCGATGTTGCCGTCGACGAAGAAGAGCCGGTTCAGCGCAAGGCCGCGGGCGGCGGGGCGGTCGCGAACGAGAACGCGGATCCAGGGGCGATCGCGGCGCAGGGCACGCAAGGCAGCGGCGGTCAGCTGCCGCACCTCGGTCGGATCCAGCAGAGCTTCGGCAAGCACGACGTCTCCAGCGTGCAGGCGCACGTCGGTGGCGAAGCCGGCGATGCATCGAAGCAGCTCGGCGCGAAGGCGTTCGCGAGCGGCAACAAGGTCGCGTTCGATGGCGCACCCGATCTCCACACCGCGGCGCACGAAGCCGCGCACGTCGTGCAGCAGCGCGGCGGCGTCTCGCTGAAGGCGATCGACGGCGGCGCGAGCGATCCACACGAGCAGCACGCCGATCGCGTCGCCGATGCGGTGGTTGCCGGCCATTCGGCCGAAGGTCTGCTCGACCACAAGGGTGGCGAGGGTGGCGAGGCTGCGGCCCCTGCCACGCAAGGCAACGACGCGGCGCTCGGCGGTGCTGCGAAGCAAGAGCAGCCCGCGGCGCACGAAGCGACGCACACCGTCCAGCAGGGCGCGGGCAAGGCCGTCCAGCGCAAGGAAGCCGACGCGCCGCAGCCCACGCAAGGCGACGGCAAAGATCCGAAGGACGAGAAGAAGAAAGATCCGGCGCAGGTCGCTGCGAACATGGCGATCGCGAAGCCGGCCAAGGCCGGCGGTCAGCCCGACGTTGCCGACGACGCGAAGAAGGACGTCAAGGGCCAGGACAAGCCCGTTGCCGACAAGGGCAAGGACAAGAAGCCGGACGCGGCACCCGACGCCGCGGCAGGCAAGGACAAGGGCAAGGCAGCAGTCGATCCGAAAGCTGCCGCCGCGAAGAAGGATGGCGGCGATCAGGCTCCCGCGCCGAAGCAAAAGGCTCCGGCCGATGCCGTCAAGCCGGTGCTCCCGCCCGATCTCGTGCAGCCCGGTGGCGTCGCGCCGGTCGCGCCGATCCAGCTCGTCGCACCGACCTCGAACAAGCAACTCGACGACAAGTGGATCAAGGACACCGGCCGCGCGCCTGCCGCGCACCACGCGCAGATCACCGCCGACCTCGACGGGCTCACCGCCGCGATCCAGGCCAGCCACACCGAGCTGATGACGCTGGCCGATACCGAGGCCACGCGCATCACGCAGGACATCCAGGGCAAGGTCACCAACTTCACGTCGTCGATCGTCGTGCCCGGTCGAGCACGCGTCGAAGCCGCGTTCGGTGGCATGACGAAGACGATCGATCAGGCGGAAGCGAAGGCGAAGGCGGACATCGTCGCGGCGAAGACGCAGGGCGCAACGCAGATCACGGCGACCAAGGGACAGAAGAGCGTCGAGATCGAGAACCGCTTCAAGACCGCACGCGCCGGCAACGAAGCGCTGGTGAAGAAGAATGCGCCCGCGGCCGCTGCGGTGATCAAGAAGTTCGCGCTGCAGATCAAGCCGTTCGTCGACAAGGCGAAGCAGGACGCGACCCAGGCGACCACGGCGCTGTCGAGCGACAAGGAGTTCGA
>JACCYD010000812.1 GCA_013696695.1 Deltaproteobacteria bacterium
CTCCACGCACCGATCGCGGCGCGACCGCCCATGCCGCGGCCGATCTCGCGCTCGCCGAGACCGCGCTGTACGGCAAGGATCTCCCGGCCGCGCGGCGCTGCCTCGATCCGGTGGTCGCGGCGGGGCCGACGGCGATCCGGATCACCGCGTTGATGCGGATGTCGACGCTCGCCCTCGCGAACATGGAGGTGCGCACCGCGCAAAAACGCGCGCGCCAGGCACTCACGCTTGCGCGCTCGACCCAGCGCACCGGTCAGGCGAATCAAGCGCAGCTGCTGCTCGGTCTGGTCTCGTACATGAACGGCGAGCCCGAGGCGATGCGCGGCGCACTCGAGCCACTCGTGATCGCCGAGCCGAACAACTCGGTGACGCGCTTCTTGCTCGCCGGGCTCGAAGGCAACGAGCGCGCGATCGAGATCCTCGGCGACGGCCTTGGCCAAGCGGCGCGCGAGGGCGACGCGCTCGGCTATGCGCTCTGCGCGCTCGTCGGCTCGCGCCGCTATGTCGCGCTCGGCAAGCGCGCCGATGCGTTGCTCACGATGTCGATGGTGCGCATGCGGCTGGCGGATCTGCAGCCGCAGCTGGTCGCGGTGCTCGACGCCGAGCTGCACGCCTGGAGAGAGGCATGGGGCGCAGATGCATTCGCACGCGCGGAGCGCGAAGCGATGACGCTGTTGCAGCGGGACTGACATGGGGACCTGTCGCCAAGCGGTTGCCATCGTCGTGCTCGCGTGCGCTGCCCTGCTCGGCACGGCGTGCCGCCGCGAACGAAAGCTCGCCGCGGAGGATGTTGGCGTGTTCGTGGGCGCGGGAATGTTCGCGGTGAACGATGCCTTCGACAGGATGGGGACCCCGGAGCACCCGCTGTCGTCGCGCGACGTCGGGACGGTCGTGCTGCAGTTCAAGGACTCGGATGGCGCGCTCAAGTACGACAGCGCGGTCCCGGCCCGTCACGGCTTGTCGTTCGACGCGAAGCTCGATCTCGACGCCGTGATCAACGTGTACCGCTCGCGAGGATTCCGCGTGATCGGCTACCTCCAGGTGTTCAAGGACGCAGCCTTTGCGAACGCGCATCCGAGCGAAGCGGTCCGCGACGCGACTGGTGTGGCGACGTTCCGCGATGGCTACGGCGCCTTCATCGATCCGGCAAGCACGTTGTACGCGAGCTACTTCCTCGACCTCGTCAAGGAGCTGTCGAGTCATCCCATCGACGAGCTGATGCTCGATTACATCCGGTATCCCGAATACGAGGAGGTCCGGTTTCCGCACAGCGCGAATGACCTGACGACGCGAGCGCAAACGATCGCGAGCTTCGTCGGCCAGGTGCGAGGCGCTCTCGATCCGAAGATCCGGTTATCGACGGCCGTGTTCGCCCAGAGCAAGGGCGTCGTCGCACAGGACTGCCGGTTGCTCTGTCCGATCGTCGATGTCATCTCACCGATGATCTACCCGAGCCTTCCTGGCGCACCTCGAGGGCTGGCGTGGACGGAGATCTACGATCAGTTCATCGAACGCCTCGCGAACCTCCCGAAAAGCTGCATCGGGAAGATCCGCCCGTTCCTTCAGGGCTACGCCGAAACTCCCGTGCGCGGGGACGACAACCAGCTCCCGGTCGAGCTGATGCGCTACCAGCTCGTGCAAGCGGCCCGATCGGGGCTGCGCAACGTGCTCGTCTTCAATTCGCGATCGCGGTACTCGAATCTCGTGACCGCGATGGACTGAGTCAGTTGGTGACCGGCGAGGCGAGGATCCGCCACGGCTTCGGGAACCACGCCCAGTGATCGCGCAGCCACACCAGGCCGTCGAAGCTCATCCCGCCCTCGCCACCGGGCTCGAGTAGCTTCCACACCAGCCAGATCTTGTCGGGGGCGAGCTGCGACGCGATGCCGCGATAGCCGCCCGGGAACTCGCGCGAGAATTCGTTCTCGGTGCCGAACGCATCGGCCTGCGCCGCGAACGCCTTGATGCGCGTCTGGCTCGCCTTGCCGAGCGCCTTCGGCGGGTTGTTCCACATCGCCGCGTAGCCATCGCGTGCGCGCTGCGCGGCGTCGCCGACGAACACCGCGGCGTAATCCTCGTCGCGCGGGCGCAGCTTCTCGATCAGGATCTCGGGAGGCGCGGTGACCAGTGGCAGCAGCAGCCCCTCGGCATTGCGCGCGATGCGATACAGCTCGCTGAGCTCGGTCACGCCCGCACCTTATCAGCTCACGCGAGCCGATTGCGACTGAGCGAGATCATGAGCTCGTCGACGGTGGTCAACGTATCGACGACCACCTCGGGCTTGCGCAGATACGAGACCAGCGCCTCGGCCGTGCCTTGCTCGAGCCACTGCGACGATGTCGACTGGCCGCTCTCGCTGTAGACCGAAAGCTCGACGTAGCGGTTCTCCGCCTTGCGCGGCGACGCCGCGAACCGCAGCGTGCCCTTGCGCCCCTTGACCTCGATCGGCAGCTCGAACGTGTCGAACGGCCCGGTCGCCGGCGGGTTCATGCGCTCGATCTGATCGGCGAGCGCGGCGAGCGCGCGCTGCATCACCTGCTCTGGCTTCACCTGACCGGTGTCGATGTAGAACTTCTCGAGCGCCTCGCGATCCCGGCGCTCTTTCTCCGCCTGTTGCGCTTCGCGCTCCGGGCTGGTGGGCTTGTCGAGCTCGTCGAGGATCTCCTTGGCGAGGTCCTTGGTGGGCGCGGCCATTTCGTCGTCGGGCACGATCACAGCTTATCAGGCCAGCTGCGCTCGCCACAGCTTCGGTTCCGGACTGGCCTCGACCCGGTACGACAGCACGTGGAGCTTGCCTTCCAGGCGGACGAATCGGGTCCCGTTGCCCTCGGGCATGGGCTCGAGCAGGTTGCGCTCGCAGAGGGCGAGCCAGTCGTGCGGGGACACCCCGGCAGGCGTATATCCCGACGGCGTACGGAACCAGTCGAGCGAGACGTGCCCGTCGCTGGGCTTGATCGGGATCGCGTTGCCGACCAGCCGGATGCGCGCGGCGGACGCGTGATAGCTCATCATCTC
>JACCYD010000816.1 GCA_013696695.1 Deltaproteobacteria bacterium
GAACACGTTGTCGGGCTTGAGATCGCGATGGATGATGCCCTTCGCGTGCGTGGCTTCGAGAGCTCGCACGACATCGCCGAGGATGTCGCGTACCTCGACGCGCGTCATCGGGCTGCGATGCAAGCGCGTGCGAAGGCTCTGGCCGACGAGCCATTCCATCACCAGATAGCTGCGTCCATCCGGAAGCGTTCCGAACGCGAAGACGTCGACGATGTTCGGGTGACCGATCTGGTTGACGGCGCGCGCCTCCTGCACGAAGCGCGAAACTTGTAGCTGATCGGTGCACAGCTCGCGGCGCAACACCTTGACGGCGCCGCGCTTGCCGATCACCTCGTGCACCGCGCCGTACACCGTCCCCATGCCACCGCGGCCGAGCTTGCACTCGATCCGGAACTCACCGACCACCGTCCCAGGCGCGAGCTCGTCGTCGTCGGCGATCGGGGAGAACCCCGTCATCGCCGTCTCGTTGCCCTGCCCGTTCGTCATGTCCGTTACCTACGGACCCTCAGTATACTCGCCGCGATGGAGCTAATTGAAAGCCTCGTCGGTGCCGTTGCTCGGCGCGCGCCGGATGCGGTCGATTGGCTGCGCGCACACCTCGCCTACGATCCCGCGCAGTGGGCACCGGCGTTCTCGGCCGCCGGCCGCAAGCTCGGTCGGGCGGCGATCACCGAGGAGGACGTACGGGACCTCCCGATCCCGTGGGCGGTCGGTGCGGGGGTCGACGAGTGCGGGCGTGCCGCGCTGGTCGCCTCGGCGATCGTCGCGCTCGAGCCCGCGGCTCATGTGACCTTCGTTCGCGACCTGATCCGGCGTGGCGAGGTTCGCGAACGCCAGGCCGTGCTGCGCGTCCTCACCGGCTTGCCCGACGCCGGACGTTTCGTCGACGTCGCGATCGATGCCTGCCGCACCAACGTGCAAGCGGTGTTCGAGGCGATCGCGTGCGACAACGCGTTCCCCGCGCGCTATCTCCCCGCCGAGCCCTTCGCGCACCTGGTCTTGAAGGCGCTCTTCATCGGCGCGCCGGTGTCACGGATCGTGGATTTGCAAGCGCGGGTGGACGACAACCTCGTGCGCATGGTCGAGGCCTACGCGAGCGAACGCCGCGCCGCGGGACGCCCGGTGCCCGACGATGCGAAGCTCGTGAGGAAGTCATGAAGCTCTGCGATCCGCACGTCCATATGACCTCGCGCACCACCGACGACTACCAGGCGATGGCAGCGGCGGGGATCGCGATGATCGTCGAGCCCGCGTTCTGGGTCGGTCAGCCACGCACGCATGTCGGCACGTTCGAGGATTACTTCCTCGGCTTGCTCGGCTGGGAGAGATTCCGCGCGAACCAGTTCGGCATTCGTCACTACTGCACGCTCGCGATGAACCCGCGCGAGGCCAACGATCCGGCGCTCGTCGACGGCGTGCTCGCGCTGCTGCCGGGCTACCTCGAGAAGGATGGCGTCGTCGCCGTCGGCGAGATCGGCTACGACGACATGACGCCCGCCGAGGACAAGTGCTTCGCGGCGCAGCTCGAGCTCGCTCGCAAGCACGGCCTGCCGGCGCTGATCCATCTCCCGCATCGCGACAAGAAGCGCGGCTGCGAACGCACCCTCGCGCTCGTCAAGGATGTCGGGTTCTCGCCGGAGCTCACCATCGTCGATCACAACACCGAGGAGACGCTGCCGCTGACGCTCGCGAGCGGCTGCTGGGCCGGCCACTCGATCTATCCCGAGACCAAGATGGACGAGCCGCGAATGGTCGCGCTGGTGAAGCAATATGGCGCCGAGAAGATCCTGGTGAACAGCGCCGCCGACTGGGGCGTCTCCGATCCGCTCAAGGTCCCCAAGACGCGCGATGCGATGCGAGCCGCCGGCATCGCCGATGCCACGCTCGAGAAGATCTTCTGGCACAACCCGGTCGCGTTCTTCGCGCAGAGCGGGCGGCTCGATCCCGCGGATGTCGCCGCGCCGCTCGTCGTCGATCAGCGCCAGCTCCACGAAGGCAACTCGGTGCTGCGCGGCCAGACACCACGCATCGACGAGCGATGAACCGCACCCTCGTTCTCAACGTCGTCGGGCTCACCCCGGAGCTGGTCGGCGAGCACACGCCGGCGCTGTCGGCGCTCGCCAAGCGCGGCTCGCTGCGCCCGCTGACCACGATCCTTCCGGCCGTCACCTGCAGCGTGCAATCGACGTTCACCACCGGCTTGCCGCCGAGTGGTCACGGCATCGTCGGGAACGGCTGGTACTACCGCGAGCTCGCCGAGGTCGCGTTCTGGAAGCAGGCGAACCAGCTCGTCGGCGGCGACAAGCTCTGGGACGAGGCCAAGCGCCGCGACTCGACCTTCACGTGCGCGAAGCTGTTCTGGTGGTTCAACATG
>JACCYD010000819.1 GCA_013696695.1 Deltaproteobacteria bacterium
CCCGACATCTTCAACCACATCTACACGTGGGCGTGGTTCGTGTCGTCGGGTCTGGCTGCGATCGTCTACTACGCACTGATGCGCGGCCGCATGCGCAGATGATCCACGCGGGCGGTGAGTGCCCATATGGCCCATATAGGTTGTCTGAGAGGGGATGGTCATATCGACCCCACCCGCGCCTTCGCACTGACTCCGCGTGTCGCATGACACGAGTGGCCTTGCGTCAGCGTGAGCGGAACGCTGGTGGCCACCGCGGAGATAACTGCGCGGGATAATGCGCCTTGCGTACGGCGCGGGCGATGCAATGGCGCTCTCGTATGAACCTGCGCCGATTGCTTTCGAGGTCTACACGTCTGACATCACCGGTGACACTCGCAGGGCTCGCCCTGCTGCTGTCGTGTGGTGGAGGTGGTAGCCCGCGATCGCGCGAGCTACAGGTGCTGTCGTTCGCACCTTCGGGTGTGATCGAAAAGGCGGAGACCATCGTCATCCGGTTTGACGAGCCGGTTGTCGACGAAGGCGCCGTGAGCAAGACCGTGGACCAGGCGGTCGTGAAGATCTCGCCTGCGTTCGCGTGGAACGGGTTCTGGCAGGACCAGCGAACGCTGGTGATCGATCCGACGGAGCGATTGACGCCGTCGACGAAGTACACCGTGGCGTTGCAAGGCGAGCTCGCGAAGCGAACGAAGAACTTCGAGCTCGCGTTCGTGCATCGGCCGATCGCGGTGGAAGGCGTCGCGGGTGTGGACCCAGAGATGATCTCGCCGGACGGCGAGCTGCCGCTGGCGTTCAACGTGCCGGTGACCGCGGTCGAGGTCGCGGCGCACTGCAAGCTCGCGCACAGCGAGGGCGACGTGGCGCTGGTCGGGATCCCGGGTGCGGCAGCTCAGAACGTGAAGGTGAAGCCGGTCGCCATGTTGAAGCGCGGCGGGGCATACACGCTGACGTGCGAGAAGCTGACCGGTGCGGGAGGCAATCTGCCGCTGGCAGAGACCTATACGTTACCGCTCGGCGTTCGGCCGCTACTCGAAGTGACCGACGCATCGCCCGCGAAGGATGATGACGTCGCCGCCGACGAGGTGCAGCTGTCGTTCACGTTCTCGACGCCCGTGACACTCGATGCGGTGCGCAAGGCCGTGAGGAGCACGCCCGCGATTCCAAACCTCGATCAGGGATATCTCGGCGGCGACGGCACCGAGTACCACGTGACGACGGACCTCGACACGCAGACGAACTACCAGGTGTCACTCGCGGGCCTGGTGGACACGTTCGGCCAGACGCTCGACAAGCCCAAGGTGATCGAGTTCAAGACCGGCGACGCGCGTCCGCGGATCTCGATGGAGCGCGGCATCTTCGCGGTCGAGGCGAGCGCGAAGGGTTATCCGGTGTGGAGCCGGAGCATCGCCAAGTACGAGGTCGAGTGCGCCGTGATCCCGAAGGAGCGGCTCGTCCAGGTGCTGACGACCGACATGAACTACGACGCGTGGGGCGGCAACGACGACACGAAGCCGATCGACTGGAAGGCGATCAAGGTCGCGCCGCGCGTCGTCGGCAAGACGCCCACCGCGAAGAACAAGTGGGTGATGGACGAGGTCGACCTCGGCAAGACGTGCGGCGGCACGGCGGGTCAGCGCGGTGTGTTCCTCGCCGAGGTGCGCTCCAACGAGATCCAGGCCGACGCGAATCGCGGATGGTTGAGCCCGCGCCGCAATCGCGTGCTCGCGAACGTCACCGACATGGGCGTGCTGATCAAGACCGGCACGTCGAGCGGCATCGTCTGGGTGACGTCCCTGTCGACCGGCGCTCCGGTCGGCGGCGCGAACGTTACCGTGTACACGCCGCAAGGCAAGCAGGTGCACAGCGGCGTGACGTCGGCGGATGGATTGATCAAAATCCCCGGCACCTCGGTGCTCAAGAACCAGGCGGCCCAGCCCACCGACGAGGAGGACATGGGCGAAGGCGACTGGGACAGCTATCGCAGCCAGCGGCTGATCGCGGTGGTCGAGAACGGCAAGGACCTCGCGGTCGTCGACGGCAACTGGGCAAATGGCATCCAGCTGTGGAACTTCGGCGTGACCGAGGATCGTCGCGGTGGCGCGACCAAGATCCGCGGCTTCATCCAGAGTGACCGCGGCCTGTATCGCCCGGGCGAGAGCGTGCACTTCAAGGGGCTCGCACGCGAGATCCGTCAGGGTCGCGCACCGAGCATCCCGTCGCGCGCGAAGCCGGTGACGATCGAAGTTCAGGATTCGCGCGGCCAGACCGTGCTGAACACCGAAGCCAAGCTGTCCACGTTCGGTGGCTTCGCCTTCGACATGAACCTCGGCGAGGACGCGTCGGTAGGCGACTACTACGTCCGCGCCACGGTCGGTGGCCAGGTGTTCCGCGAGAAGTTCTCCGTCGAGGAGTTTCGCGCGGCCACCTTCGAAGTGAAAGTCAACAGCGCCTCCGCGAGTCCGCAGCCGGGCGAGAAGCTGCGCTTCGATCTCGATGCGAAGTATCTGATGGGCTCACCCGCGACCGACGCGAACGTCGAGTGGAACCTGCGCAAGCGCTCGCACCGCGTGAGCTTCAAGGGCTACGACGCGTACACGTTCTCGGCGAACCCGCGTGAGTGGTACTGGTACGAGCCGACCGACGACTACGGTGACTTCATCGGCGACGGCACCGGCAAGACGAACGCGCAGGGTCACCTGGTCATCGAGGCGCGCGATACCGCGAAGGCGTTCACCGGGCCGATCGATTACATCCTCTCCGCGAGCGTCACCGACACCGCGGATCAGACGATGGGCAAGACAACCGTCGTCACTGCCCACAAGACGCAGTTCTATCTCGGCATGCACGCGAACGAATTCGTGCAGGCGGTCGGCATGCCGTTCGGCGTCAACCTCGTGGCG
>JACCYD010000831.1 GCA_013696695.1 Deltaproteobacteria bacterium
CATGTTCTGGTGCTCGTACCAGGGGCCGTACCACCACCAGTATGCGCCGCGCGATTTCTGCTCCGCAGGATCGGCCGGGATCGGGCCGGTCACCGCGAGTGCAGGGTTCATCGGCTCGAGACCGGCCGGCATCGGATCGACGACGGCGACGTGATAGCGGCGGTTCTCGTTGATGACGGTCAACCGGATCCGCACGCGCGAACCGGCCTTGATCTTCCACGTGCCGTCGGCTTGCTTGACGACATCCTTCGGATCGTCGACGCCTTCGTAGGTGCGGGTGACGACGAAACCGTAGTCGGCCGGGTCGAGCTTCAGCGATGCCGGCGCGTAGGTCATGCCGACGCGGTAGTAGAGCCGGCCCTTGCCGTCCTTCTGGATCGTCAGGTTCTGCTTGTCGTGCGCCGCGACGTCCTTCATCGGGATCGGGATCGTGAAGTAGTCGGTGCTGCGGCCGCGGAAGGCCTTGTCACCCGCGTAGTCGTCGCCGAGCCAGACGCGCGCGACGAAGTCCGGCGTCGCCTTCTCGTAGGTGCGGAAGTACAGATCCATCGCGAGCAACGCGAACGTGTTCTCCTGCGTGTTGAGCCAGCGGCCGCGCTTGCGATGCGCGAGCAGGCCGGTGACGAGCTTCGGGATCAGATCCAGGTCTTTTTGCTCCTGGATCAACGACTCGAGCATCAGCGAGTCGATGCGGCGATCGCTGGCGAGCAGCAGGTACGCGCCATCGCCGTACCCGACGGTGAAGTTCGCCGCACCGGCGGTCTCGCTGACCTTGTTCAACGCGTGGCGAACGATCGCCGCTCGTTCAGCTTGTGCCTGCGCGTTGCCGGCGAACGTGCCGAGCAACCACGCGTTCGCTTCCATGTTGATCTTGGTCGGGCCGCCAGCATCGCGCAGCAGCTTCTGGCCCTTCGCGATGTCGACGTCGCCCATCAGCTTGCGCGTGTAGAGCGCGTAGGCGCTGATCGTGCGGCGAATCTCGACGCCGTAATACGAGGGATAGAAGTTCTCGATGTTCTTCACGTACGGCGTCGCCTTGTCGATCAGCGCCTGCGGCACGGCGAAGCCCTTCGCCTTCGCGCGCACCATCGCGTTGGTGACGTAGACCGTGAGGTACGTATCCGACGGGCGGCCGCGCTCCCAGTACGTGAAGCCACCGTCGTAGTTCTGCATCTGCGAGAGCCGCTCGAGATCGGCGCGGACGCTGGCTTCCATCGCCGGAATCGACGGCAGGTCTTTGGACTTGAATGCGGTCAGGACGTCCTTGAGAGCGACGATCCCGAGGATGCGCGACGCGCGCTGCTCGGCACAGTCGTACGGATACGTGACGAGATAGATCAGCGCGTCGGTCAACGCCTGCAAGTTGGTCGACGCGGTGGTGACCTCGAGGCCACCGAACTGCGTGATCACCTTGCCGGGCAACGCGATCGGTTGCTTGACGACGCCGTCGTCGATCACGCCGTACGTCGCGAAGCCTTCGGTGGTCGCCGGCGTCCACACCGGCAACGCGAGCTCGGCGGCATCAGACGCCGTGCCCGCGGAGCCGACGAGCTGGAACCGGGCGGTGCCCGCGAGCTCGGCGGCGGCGGGGAACCGGACCTCGACGCGATCGTTCGCCGGCACGGTGACCTGGCGACCCGCACCATCGGTGAGCACTGCATTGGTGGTGCGCGCGGCGAGCTTCACGGTCATCGGCGCGTCGGTCTGGTTCTGCACCACCACCGGCAGCTCGAAGGTGTCGCCGAAGTTCAGGAACCGCGGCGGCGACGGACGCACCATCAGTGGGAGCCGCGCGGTCACCGCGCTCTCGCCCTTGCCGTACTGCTTGTCGCCAGCCGTCGCGATCGCCACGATCCGATACCGCGTCAGGTTGTCAGGCAACTTGACGTCGACGATCGCGGCACCGCCGGCGTTGGTCTTGACCGCAGGCGCGAACGCCGCGAGCGGGTTGAAGTTCGAGCGGATCGCGATCGCCCCGCCCGGCTGTGGGGACTGGTTTGGACCCGGCGCTGCCACCAGCTGCGGCTTCGCGGGCTCCGGGCTCGATTCCATCGCAGGAGGAGGTGCTGGGGGCGGTGGTGGTGCGCCACCGGCGCCAGGTGCAGCGGCGGACTTGGACTTCGCCAACCCCTGCGCGCGGTCTGCCGTCGCGGCGAGCTTGCCGGCGTCGGGCTTCGCGAGCTTGACGTACGCGCGCGAGTAGACGTCGCGCGTGTCGGGGCTGCGGGATGGATAGAACGTGTTGATCGGATCGGGGAACTGATAGCCGGTGAGCGACAGGATCGCTTCGTCGACGACGATCACCGCGACCTCGGCGTCGGCCACCGGACGGCCCGCGGCGTCCTTGACGGTCAACGACAGCTTCGTCGATTCACCGGGACCGAGCTTGGGCGCGGTCGGCGACACGCTCACCGCCAGCGTGCGCTGCCGCGGCGGAATCGAGAGATTGATCCCACCGACGGCGTAGGCCGGGCGCTTCGGCAACTTCGGATCCGCATCGCCTTTATCGTCGAGACGCGCCGCCGCCCCGACGAGATCGACCTGGACGTAGAGGTTGGGAGTGTGCGCGTCGGTGATCGGGACGGTGATCACCTTGGTCGGCCCGGTCAGCGTGATGCGCTCGGTCTTGACGATGCCGGAGCGTCGCCACGACACCACGCCTTCCGCCGGATAGAACGGCGCCTGGATCAGCAACTCGGCGGTGTTGCCCGGCGTGTAGTCCTTCTTGTCGGGGATCAGCTGGACTTTCTCTTGCGCGACATCGCGCGACTTCGGCTGATCGCCACCCGACACCCAGAACGTCAGCTTGGTCTGATT
>JACCYD010000845.1 GCA_013696695.1 Deltaproteobacteria bacterium
CTCTCGCTCGCGCGCCCGATCACCGTCGAGAATCTCGCGCCGGTGTTGCTCGCCGCGACGCGCCTCGCGGCCGAGCGGCACTCTGCCAGCGCAGCGCGCGGCAACGAGACCATGTTGCGCGCGCGACTCGACGCGCTGGTCGAGCCCGAGCCCGGCGCCCTGCAGCCGTTCGAGCTGTTCCAGCGCGTGCTCGAGCTCGAGCTCAAGCGATCGAAGCGCTACGGCTATCCGATCGCGGTCGCGTTGTTCGCGGTCGACGTCGGGCCCGAAGAGCCACCGCCCGGCGTACGCGGCATCCTGCGGGCTCGCGCCGGCAACGCACTGATCCACTCGATCCGCGATATCGATCTCGCCACCGAGGTCGATCAGGAACGCTTCCTCGTGCTGCTGCCGTACACCGCGCTCGCCGGTGCGGCAGAGGTGGCGCGCCGGATCATCCACGCGGTCACCAGCGGTACTCCGATCACCGCAGCCGGCAAGACGTTCCCGCCGAAGATCGTCGGTGCGGTCGCCGGTGGGTCGCCGGGACAGCCGGTGTCGTTCTCCCGGTTGATGCGCGATGCGACGCAGGCATTAGAGCAAGCCCGTCGCGACGGCGCCGAGCTCGCCGTGCCCGTGGTCCGGGGCCCATGATCCGCGGAACGACGCGTCTCGCCGCGGTGATCGGCTGGCCGGTCGAGCATTCGTGCAGCCCGCAGATGTTGAACGCCGCGTTCGAGGCGTGCGGCATCGATGCCGTGCTGGTGCCGATCGGCGTCCCACCGGATCAGCTCGCAACTGCCGTCGCCGGGCTGCGTGCGGCGCGAGCGCTCGGTGCGAGCGTGACGATTCCGCACAAGGTCGCGGTCGTCGCGCTGTGCGATTCGCTGTCGCCGGCCGCGCGCGCGATCGGCGCGGTCAACTGCCTGCAGTTCACCGAGACCGAGATCGTCGGCCACAACACCGACTGCGAAGGCTTCGTCGATAGCCTCGTCGAAGCGGGATGTACCCGACCTCCCGACGTGGTGTTGCTGGGCGCGGGAGGTGCGACGCGAGCGATCGCGTTCGCGCTGCGAGCCGCGAATCGAATCACGATCGTCGCGCGCAACCCTGATCGCGTGTCGTGGGTCGGAGCGATGCTGAAGGTCGTGGTGCGTCCCAACAATGTGCTCGTCGTGCGGCCCTGGACCGAGATCCGATCGGCCCTCGAACAGGCCGACCTGGTCGTCGATTGCACGTCGATCGGCCTCGGTCGAGACGAAGGCGAGATGACCGATTCGATTCCCCTCGACGCGGTCCGCCGCGAAGCCTGGGTGGCGACGCTGGTCTATCACCGGCCGACACTTTTGCTCGAGCGCGCTCGCGAGCGGGGCCATCCCACCCTCGATGGACGTGGCATGCTCGTCCATCAGGGCGCGCGCGCATTTGGAATCTGGACGACCATGACAGCGCCCGTCGATGCGATGCGGCAGGCGCTCGAGAACGCACTTCGCGGTACGTGATCTGCATCGCATCCTCGGTTCCCAGCCACCGTCGAGGTCCCCCGTGAATAACTCCCGCGACTTCACAAGGCGCACGGCTGTTGCCGCGTGCCTGACATTCACAGGATCCGCTGTCGCATGGGCGGACGAGGCCCTCTCGCCATCACTCGAGCACTACGTCGAGGATCCGATGGCGCCGCACCGCACCAGCGGCACCACGGCGAGGGTCGGAACCGCGGTCGGGTTCATCTACAGCGAGTCGCTGGAGGTCACGGCGCTGGGCGTCACGGTCGCCGGCGGCAAGCGCTGGGACCGATTCGCGCTCGAGGCCGAGTACGCCTACCTCCAGCTGTCACAGCGCGGGCCGTCGGATGTCGTCGTCGGTGATGCGCAGCGCCTCGGCGTGCTCGGACGCTTCGAGATCATCCGGCTCGGTTCCGACGTCGTCGGACCGAACTCGATGCTCGCGGTCTACGTCGAAGGTGGCGCCGGTGTGGCGTGGAACGACTGGTACAAGCCGACCGCCGAGCAAGGCAGTCGCCTCGTCCCCGGCGACACCAAGCGCGTCGAGGGCCAGGCGGGTTTCGGGATCATGCTCGATCATCGTCTGCAGGAGCCGATCGGATTTCCTCGTCGCATCGGCTGGTTCCTCGGCTGGCGCGTGACGATGACGAAGCCGTCCGACGAGCCGATGTCCGTGTGCCGCGGCGTTACCTGCAAGACGGTGCAGATGGAGATCGATGAAGATCGTTATGTCGATCGCTCGATGCTGTTCCAGTCGAGTCTCTCCGTGACGTGGTGACGTGGTACGACCGCGGGCATGAAGCTCCTGATGACCTTGGCGGTCGTGCTGGCCGCGTGTAGTGGTCCGAAGTCGAAGCCCGAGTCGCCGCTCGTCAACGAGGGCTCCAGCGCGAAGCCCGAGGACTGTTGCTGCAAGACGTTCCCGCTGACCAGCGAGGACGGCAAGCCGTCGTACGAGAACAGTAACCGCATGGAATGCTCGACCAAGCAGGGCGAGTGCGTCGACGAGATCCAGTGCCAGAAGCCGCCGACGCCTGCCGATCCGCCGACGCCGTAGCTCGATCACGCGGCAGCTCGGCGACGGCGATGGTGTGATCGCCTTACAGGTCGTTCAGACGGCGCGGTACGACGCGGTGAGCACGCCGACGATCGCACCGAACCACACGGTCGCCGCGATCACCACGGCGAGACCGAGCACGATCGGCGACAGCGCACCCCCGTCGCGTCGCGGATCCCAGAACTTCAGCATCAACACCAGACCCGCCGACGCGATCAAGCCGAGCGCGATCCAGTGCTCCTTGACATCGAACCAGCGCGCGGCCTTCGCGGCGCGCCTGACCAGCTCGGAGGTCGCGGTGGGCTCGATGGTCGGCGCGTGCTCGCGCGTCGTGATCCGCTCGAGCTCGCTGCGATGCACGGTGGCCTGCTCGACGATCGCGTTCGCATTCTCGAGATATGCCGTGCGCACCTCGACCTTGTACGTCGGGTACATCAGGTTGCCGGCGAGGAACGCGCACAGGTGCAGCACGAGCGAGATCCACGCGAACTTCTTGACGGCGCGATGACGCCCGTAGTTTCCGCGCAGATATCCACGTAGCCAGATCACGAGGTGAGTCGCCGCGCCCACCGCCGCGACGCCGAGTGCGGTGTGGAGCACGAGCACCCAACGAGCAGCGGACTCCGACAGCACGTGCCGACGTTAGCCCATCAGCGTGCGAACACGTAGGGCACATCGGTCTCGATCGCCGACAGGCGGCCGACCGTGACGCCGGAGAACCGTTGCACGGGCTTGCACGTGATCCGGCTGCCGAGCGCGCCTCGGTAATCGTGCGTGAACACGCCGACCCAGGCGGCGATCCGACCGTCGAGCAGCCGTTCGAGCAACGTGCACCACTGCGCGGGAACAGTTGGTTGAGCGGGGTTGGCAACCTTCGCTCGCGCCGCCTCGCGCTGCGCCTTCCAGCGCTCGATCTTCGTCGCGCTCCAGCCGTCCGCGTTCAGCTTGCGCACCTCGCCGTCAGACCACCCGATGTAGGGCGTGGTGTCGGCGGTGGCCAATCCCGATCCGCAATCACATCCGCCATCCGCTCGCACGTACGACAGCGCATCGGCGACGGCTGCCTCGATCGAGGGGTTGCCCTGCGCCGCGAACAGTCCCCACCCGAGCTCGCGCGCCACCGCATTCACGCGATCGAGCGAGGTCGATGCCGGCAGGAGAAGCGTGTTGAACGTGCACATGCGCGATCGGAGCCGTGCCCGGCTCGTCGAGCAGTGATATCTCGTTCGTCGCTGCCATGACCAAGCCCACGCTGACGTATTTCGACATCCCCGCGAGTCGCGGCGAAGAGTGCCGGCTCGCACTGTTCCTCTCCGGCATCGAGTTCGAGGACAAGCGGATCAAGGGCACGGACTGGCCGGCGCTCAAGCCGACCACGCCGTACGGCTCGATGCCGATTCTCGAGCTCCCGGGCAAGCCGCCGCTCGCGCACTCGAACGCGATCCTGGCGCTGATCGGGCGCCGGCACGGCCTGCATCCCAGCGATGACTTCGAGGCCGCGCGGCACGAAGCCATGATGGTGTCCGTCGAGGAAGTCCGGCACACCGTCGGTCCGACGCTGCGACTCTCGGATCCCACCGAGAAGCAGGCGAAGCGCGAGGACATCGCCGCGAACTACCTCCCGAGCTGGGCCAAGTTCGCCGAGAAGCACATCGAGGGTCCGTTCTTCGCAGGCGCGAAGCTGCACGTCGTCGATCTCAAGCTGTTCATGATCGTGCGCTGGTTTGCGCTGGGCACCGTCGACCACATTCCGGCGACGGTGTTCGACCCGTTCCCGAAGCTGACCGGCGTGTACAAGGCGGTCGGTGGCGACGGGCGCGTCCGAGCCTGGTTCGCCCGGTAACCCCAACACAGAGGCCGCGGGCAGGGGACGAGGCCGTCGACCCGCCCATGGTTCGGACGGATCCGTTCGACCGGATAAGGGGGCAGGGGCAAGGACAAGGGCAAGACCAGCCGAAACGACCAGAGGCCCATCCAGGGAAGATGGGCCTCTTGGCCGGGTGGCACCTGCGGAGCCTGGTGGCTCCTTAAGCTAAGCGTTCAGTGTTGATTCGTTGCGCTATGACGGCGGATGAACGTGGGGACGTCGAGCTCGGACTCGGTGTCGATCTCGCCCGCGAGCACGGCCTTCATGCTGGGCCGCGACTGTGCGCGCTTGCGATCGGCGGGGTGAATCAGCGGCTCACCCGAGGATGGCGACGGACCCGAACCGCTCGCCCAGGCGGCGCTCCGCGGCTCGTCGGGCACCGGGTCGCACAGATCGGACAGCGCGCGCTCGATGGTCGAGGCGTCCTGCTCGGTCGGCGTCTCGAACGTGACGTCGATCTCTGGCTCCTCGACAATTTGTGCGGGGCGGCGGGTCGCCACCATCGGCGGATACTCCTTGGTGATCTGCGACGACACCTCGTACGGCAGCGTGATCTGCGGGTTCGACGCGCGGCGGGTGCCCGGCGCGATGATGTGCGGGCTCGATCCCGTGGCGGTGCGCGAGGTCTCGCTCGACGGGATGATCACCTGCGTCTTCCCGGCGCGATCGAAGCCGGTCGCGATCACGGTGATGCGGACTTCCTCCGACAGGTTCGGATCGATCACCGAACCGAAGATGATGTTCGCGTCTTCATGCGCGGCCTGCTGGATCAGCGAGCTCGCCTCGTTGACCTCGTGGAGCGTGAGGTCCGGGCCGCCGGTGATGTTGATCAGGATGCCGGTGGCGCCTTCGATGTTGACGTCCTCGAGGAGCGGCGAGCTGATCGCCATCTCTGCGGCTTCGGTCGCGCGGCGCTTGCCGGTACCGACGCCGGTGCCCATCAGCGCGCGGCCCATGTCCTTCATGATCGTCCGCACGTCGGCGAAGTCGACGTTGATCAGGCCGGGGACCGTCATCAGGTCGCTGATGCCTTGCACCGCGTTGAGCAGCACCGAGTCGGCCTTGCGGAACGCCTCCACCATCGAGGTGTTCTGACCGACCAGCGCGAGCAGGCGGTTGTTCGGGATCACGATCAGCGTGTCGACCGACTCTTCGAGGCGGGCGATGCCTTCGACGGCCTGCTTGCCGCGCTTCTTGCCTTCGAAGCCGAAGGGCTTGGTGACGACACCAACCGTCAGCGCGCCGCAGTCCCGCGCGATCTGCGCGATGACCGGTGCAGCGCCGGTACCGGTGCCGCCGCCCATGCCGGCGGTGACGAACACCATGTCGGCGCCGGCGATCAGATCGGCGATGCTTTGCATCGACTCTTCGGCGGAGCGGCGACCGACGTCGGGGTTGGCGCCAGCGCCGAGGCCCTTGGTCAGCGCGTTGCCGAGCTGGATCTTGTGGGGGGCCATGTTGGCTTCGAGCGCCTGCATGTCCGTGTTGGCCACGACGAACTCGACCCCGTCGAGGTTGCCGCTGATCATCGTGTTGACGGCATTACCGCCACCGCCACCGACTCCAATGACCAGGATCTTTGCGTGAGAGACGTCGTCGAATTCGATGAGAGCCATTGCAGTTTCCCTCCGAGGTAGGCCCATATGAAAGTGCGAGGTGGGGTCGGGCAACTTTTTGAGGGCGGGCGGCCCGAAAATGTTGCGATGCAGAGATCTCTCTGCGCATTTTTCAGAACATTTCGGCGAGCCGGCTCCACGCACGCTTGAACATGCCGGGCCGATCGTCACCGCGAAGCGGAAGCTGGATGGTCTTGCCCTGCGCCGCGCCGAACATCACCAGGCCGACGCCCGTCGAGTAGGCGGGAGACCGCACGACATCGACGAGGCCACCGATCTTCGTCGGAGCGCCACGGCGCACCGGCAGGTGGAGCGCGTGCTCGGCAACCTCGATGACACCTTCCATCGCGGTCGCGCCGCCGGTCAACACGACGCCTGCGGCGAGGCCATCGTAGAAGCCCGAGCGCAGCAGCTCTTTCTTCACGTGCTCGAAGATCTCCTCGACGCGGGGCTCGATCACCGAGACCAGCTCCATGCGCGGGATGATGCGGGGACCGCGGCCACCCACCGACGGCACTTCCATCTTGTCGTTGGCGTCGACCAGGCCGCTCCACGCGCAGCCGTACTTGCGCTTCATCTTCTCCGCCGAGTCGAGCGGGGTGCGCAGCACCGTCGCGATGTCGTTGGTGACGTGACCACCGCCGAGGGGCAGCACCGACGTGTGCACGATCGCGCCGTCCGAGTAGACCATCAGGTCGCAGGTGCCGCCGCCGATGTCGATCACGCAGACGCCGAGCTCCTTCTCGTCCTCCTCGAGCACGGCCTGCGACGAGGCCAGCGACTCGAGCACGATATCGGCGACCTGCAGGTTGCAGCGGTTCGCGCACTTGATGACGTTCTGCGCCGAGGCCACCGCGGTGGTCACGATGTGAACCTTCGCCTCGAGCCGGACGCCCGCCATGCCGAGTGGATCGCGGATGCCATCCTGATCGTCGACGACGTACTGCTGTGGCAACACGTGGAGGACCTCGCGATCCATCGGGATCGGGACCGCCTTGGCCTGGTCCATGACGCGAGCGATGTCGGAATCGCGGACTTCCTTGTCCTTGACCGCGACGATGCCGTTCGAGTTGATGCCGCGGACGTGGGCACCAGAGATCGCGGCGTAGACCGTCGTGATCTCGCAGCCGGCCATGTTCTCGGCCTCGTCGACCGCTTGCTGGATCGCCGACACCGTCGCGTCGATGTTGACCACGTAGCCGCGGCGCAAGCCCTTCGACGGCGCGCTGCCGATGCCGATGATGTCGACACCGTCTTCCGTCACCTCACCTGCGATGCAGGCGATCTTGGTGGTTCCGATATCGAGTCCGACGATGATGTCGTTGGTCTTGGGCTTGGCCATGGATGTTGTACTCAGTTCTCTTTGAAAGCGACGGTCACGTGGTCGGGGCGGTTGCCGAGATGGATGGTGCGAACGCGGTTGCGCTCGTCGGTGGACAGCTCGTTCCACACGGCGTCGAACGTGCGCAGGCGAAGGTCGACATCGTCCCGCCCTGCTTGCCAGGGGATCGACAGCTCGATCGCGAGGACGGGCTCGCGCGCGATCAGCGAGACGCCGCCCTGCGGATCGAAGCGGATCTCGCGGATCGGCAGCCGGTCGGTGGTGTGCCACTGGGCGTAGACGTCGAGCGCGCCGACGACGCGGCGTGCGGTGCCCTCCGGATCGCTGCGAAACGCAGTTCGCTCGAGGCCGGTGACCAGCGGGAGGTCACTGCGATCCGCGGGGGTCGCGCGCTTGAACGGTCGGCCGGAAGC
>JACCYD010000849.1 GCA_013696695.1 Deltaproteobacteria bacterium
GCTTCCGGCCAGGTCGGAAACGCGAACTTGTAGCCCGCCTCGAGCAACCGGCCCGGCACGACCCGGCGGCTCTTGAGCGTCAGCTCTGCGTCGGTCCGCAGCGCCCACGCACCGATCCGCGCCATCCAAGCGGTCGCCGGCAACCCGAAACCGATCTTCGCGGCCTCGCGGAGCGCCGTCATGAAGTCGCGCTGCGGCAGCGGGTTTGGCGCCGCCAGGTTGACCGCACCTGCGAGATCATCGCGCGCGATCAGGAGCTCGATCGCACCGAGGAAGTCGCGATCGTGGATCCACGACACGTATTGCCCGCCGCCCGCGATCGCGCCGCCGAGCCGCTTCCGCGCGAGGCCGAGCAACACGTCGAAGATGCCGTCGCGATCGGGGCTCATCATCATCGCGGTGCGCAGCGCCACGCGCCGCGTGTTCGGCGTGTTCGCGGCGTCGAGCGCGGCTTCCCACGCGACCGCGATGTCGATGCTGCGCTTCCAGTACGCGGGCACGTCGGGCTCGTTGCCGCCGATCACGCCAGTCGCTTCGTCGTTTGCTGCATCGAGCCGATGGCTGTAGATCGTCGCGGTGCTCATCTGCAGCCACACGCGCGGCGGCTTGGCCGCGGCCGCGATCGCCTCGCCGACGACGCGTGTCGAGTCGACGCGCGAGTCCATCATCTGCCCGAGGTTTTCCTCGGTATAGCGGCAGTTCACCGTGCGACCGGCGAGGTTGATCACGACGTCGGCGCCGTCGAGCTCCGCTGCCCACGGACCGAGCGTCTTGCCATCCCACGCGATCACGCCGGCGCCGCGTCCCAGCACGACGACCTCGTGACCTGCACCGCGGTAGTGCCTCGCGAGCACGCTCCCGATCTGGCCACTGCCGCCCGGGATGATGATCTTCACGCGCCGCAGCTTACCCGCGACGACCCGCGGGCGCGCGCGTGCCCCGGCGTGTCATCACGATCTGGAACAGCTGCTGCGCACGCGCACGAAACGAACCGGCACTCGCGAGCAGGTAGAACTTCCACATCCGGTAGAACCGGTCGTCGTAGCGCCCGCGCAGCTGCGGCCACGCTGCGTCGAAGCGCTCGAACCACGCCATCAGCGTCGGATCGTACTCCTCGCCGATGTTGTGAATGTCCTCGGGAATCAGGATGCCTTCCATCGCCGTCACCAGCTGCGCGAGCGACGGCAGCGTCGCGCCGGGGAATACGTACTTGTCGAACCACGGATCGATGTGGGCGCGTGCGCGATTGCCGCCGATCGTGTGGACGAATGCGACGCCATCCTTCGCGAGGCAGCGATCCACGAGCTCCATGTAGCCGCGATAGTTCTTCGGGCCGACGTGCTCCATCAATCCGACCGACACCACGGCGTCGTAGGTGCCCGTCGCGTTGCGATAGTCGTCGAGCCGGATGTCGACGGGCAATTGCTGATAATTTTCCTTCGCGTAACGCACTTGCTCCTTCGAGACCGTCAGTCCGACGACCTCGACGCCATGACGCTCCGCCGCATACGCCGCGAAGCCCCCCCAACCGCATCCGAGATCGAGCACGCGCATCCCGGGGCGAAGGTCGAGCTTGGTGCACACGAGGGCGAGCTTGGCATCCTGCGCTTCCTCGAGCGTCTTCGCGCCGGTCGACCACAGCGCACACGTATAGAGCATGCGCCGATCGAGCATCGCCTCGTAGAGATCGTTGCCGATGTCGTAGTGACGCTGGCCGTTGCCGAACGCACGGCGGATCGTCTGAAGGTTGAACACGCGCGCCTTGATCAGGTGCGGCAGGATCTTCCAGTTGTCGCGCAGCGCATCGATGCCCTTGATCCGCTGCAGGCGTTCGATCGTCTGATCGACCGCCGCGCTGTCCCACCAGCCTTCGACGTACGCCTCGCCGCCGCCGAGCGTGCCGTCGCGCAGGATCCGCGTCCACAGCCGCTCGTCGCGGACCGTGATATCCCACGGCTGGCTGCCACCGACGGTGATCCCGGCCGAGGCCAGCATGTCGACGCAGACATCGCGCGCGCGCTGCGAATCGAAGCTCGAGAACAGCTTGCTGGTCGCGGTGCTTTGCATGTCAGCTCTTCCCCGGCATCAGGTCCAGTGCGCGATCGACGAGGCCCGGAAGCGGCAGCTTCGAGCCCGAGAACATCCACGCGAAGCCACGCGCGACCGCATAGCGGCCGAGGCGTGACGACCGCGAGGACTCCGGGCTTGGGCGACGAAGCCGGCGGGCTGCCGCCATCACGCGATGGACGCGGCGGTAATCGGCGATCACCTCGTGGCGCGCGAGGCGAACCGGATAGTCGTTGGGCGCCCCCGCGAGGATCGCTTCGGCTGCGACGCGCCCGGAGATCGTCGCCGGCAAGATGCCCTCGCCGGTGATCGGATGCGCGAGCCCGAGCGAGTCACCGACAAGCAGCGCGTGATCGCGCGCCGCGCCCTCGAGATGCGTCGGGTCGTAGAGAAAATACGAGTGACCCTTGAGATGCTCGAGCTCCGGCTCGATCTCCTGCGGCAGGTGACCGCTCGAGCGCAGGTGATCGTGGGTGAGCTTCCAGGCATCGTGGACGGCGGTCGCGTCGAGCGTGCCGCAGCCGACGTTGAGCCAGCCGTGCTTCGGAACGTTCCAGCCGTAGCCTGCTGCGTGATCGAACAGCAGCAGCTCGGGCTCGCCATCGCGGCCGAGCCGGGTGCGCTCGATCGCGCCCGGATCGACCTCGACCTCGATCTCCTGCACGCCGAGTGCGCGTCGCGGGCGAGGTGGCGCGGCAAGTCGAGCGACCGGGCAGTTGGTCCCACCTGCACCGACCAAGACTCCGGCGTGCACGGTGGATCCGTCGGGGAGCTCGATCGCCCAGCCGTCGCCGTCGCGCGTGAGCTGCTTGACGTGAGCGCCGAGCCTGAGCTCTGCGCCGGCGCGCTGGAGCAGAAAGTCGTCGAGCTCGAACCGGCGGATGAACCAGCCCTTCCCGGGAACGCGATAGCTCTTGCCGCGATAGTGAACGTGACAGTGACGCCACTCCCACAGCGCGCGTGGATAGTCTCGCGGCGCGAGCTCGAGGACATCCCAGATGCCGGCCGACAGCCAGCCCGCGCACAGCTTGACGCGCGGAAACGTCGATCGATCGATCACGACGACCTTCGCGCCACCGGCCACCAACGTGCGAGCGCAGGTGCTCCCCGCGGGCCCGCCACCGACGATCGCCACGTCGTACGAGGCAGTCACACGGCCCCCGTCGGTAACGGCAGCGTCGCGTACTCGCGGCCGGTTCGCGGATCGATCAGCGTCACCGCGTCCTTGTACACCCGCGCGGTGCGATGGAGCTCCGCGAGTGCGGTACGGAGCGGCATCGATCGATATCGTCCCGGCCACCGGCGCTGCAGCACGTCGCGCACGTCCTTGGCGTGTCGCGAGCTCATCGCGGGGAACAGGTGGTGCTCGACGTGATAGCCGAAGCCCAGCGTCATCCACTCGATCCAGCGCGGCGCGGTCACGGTCAATCCACTGGCCAGCGGATCATTGATCGCGACGCGCGGGCTCAGCGAGTGGTTCGTGTGGATGAACGAC
>JACCYD010000853.1 GCA_013696695.1 Deltaproteobacteria bacterium
GACGAGCTCCATCACCATGAACAGCCGGCCATCGGCGTTCTGGCCGAACTCGATGATCGGCACCGTGTTCGGATGCTGCAGCGTGCTCGCGAGCTTGGCCTCGCGAAAGAACCGCTTCACCGCGGCGACGTCGCGCTCGATCCTGCGATCGAGAACCTTCATCGCGACCTCGCGCCCGATACTGAGCTGCTTCGCACGATAGACGACGCCCATGCCGCCGCGCCCGAGCGGAGCGATCACCTCGAAGCGACCGTCGATGGTCTTGCCGACCAGCTCGTCGCCGGTGTCGACGGCGATCAGCCGATCTCCGCACGAGATACACGCCGAGCCGGAGGTCGCTCCCGCTGCGGGAACCGCCTCACAGTTCGAGCACACCATCGCCATCCGCGTCCAGGTTAGCGCGCTATGGTCCGCGCATGTCATCTACTGCTCGGCCGATTCGTCGCGTCGCGGTCCTCGGTGCCGGCGTGATGGGCAGCGGGATCGCGGCCCATTGCGCCAACGCGGGCATCCCCGTCGTGCTCCTCGATATCGTTCCTCCCAAGCTGTCGGACAGCGAGCGCGGCTCGAAGATCGCCCGCGATGGCTTTGCCAGCGGTGCACTCGCGAAGACACTCAAGGCGAAGCCGGCGGCGTTCATGCACGCACGCAACGCGATCCTGGTCTCGACCGGCAACTTCGATGACGATCTCGCGCGCGTCGCCGATTGCGATCTCGTGATCGAGGCCGTGATCGAGCGCCTCGACATCAAGCAGGCGCTGTTCGCCAAGCTCGAGAAGCTGGCGCCGACCGCGATCATCGCGTCGAACACGTCGGGCCTGCGGATCGCCGACCTGCTGGTCGGCCGCACCGAGCAGTTCAAGAAGCGGTTCGTCGTCACCCACTTCTTCAACCCCCCGCGCTACATGAAGCTGCTCGAGCTGGTCGCCGGGCCGGACACCACCGACGAGGTCAAGGCGACCTGCGAGACGTTCGGCAAGGAGATCCTCGGCAAGGGCATCGTGTGGGCGAAGGACACGCCGAACTTCATCGGCAATCGCATCGGCCTGCAGTCGATGATGACCACGATCCACCTGATGCTCGAGCGCGGGCTCGCGCCGGAAGATGTCGACGCGATCACCGGCATCCCGATGGCGCACCCGAAGAGCGCGACGTTCCGCACCGCGGATGTCGTCGGCCTCGACACCGTCGGCCACGTCGCCGCGAACTGCTACGCGTCGCTGACCAGCGACGAGGATCGCGACACGTTCAAGTCCCCCGCCTTCATCACGAAGATGATCGAGAAGGGCATCCTCGGCGACAAGACCAAGGGCGGCTTCTACAAGAAGGTCGGCAACGACATCCAGACGCTCGATCCCCTGACGGGCGAGTACCGCGCGAAGGCCGGCAATCCCGAGATCGCCAGCGCCACCAAGGCGCTCGGCAAGATCGCCGATCCGCGCGAGCGTGTGAAGAAGCTCGTCGCGACGCCCGGTCCGGCCGGCGAGTTCGCGTGGACGGTGCTGTCGCGCAGCCTCGCGTATGCGGCGCGCCGGATCCCCGAGATCACCGAGTCGATCGAGGCGATCGATAACGGCATGAAGTGGGGCTACGGCTGGGACCTCGGCCCGTTCGAGACCTGGGATGCGCTCGGCGTTGCCGACACGGTCGCGCGGATGAAGAAGGATGGCGTCGCCCTCCCCGCCTGGATCGACAAGGTGACGCACTTCTACGACAACAACGATCAGGTGTTCGACCCGACGCGCGGCGAGATGCGTCCGCGCTCGCTCGATCCGCGCGAGATCACGTTCGCCAAGCTCTACAAGGGCACCGCACCGGTGCTCGTGAACCGTGGCGCCGAATGCTGGGATGTCGGCGACGGCGTCCTCGCCCTGACGTTCAAGACCGAGCAAAACTCGCTCGACGAGCACGTCATCAAGATGATCCACATTGCCGTCGATCGCGCCGAGCGCGACTTCCGCGCGCTGATCATCTGGAACCACGGCGACAACTTCTGCGTCGGCGCGAACCTGTTCGCGGTGATGGGCGCGGCGATGCAAAAGCAGTGGGATCAGTTGCGCGAGATGATCCGCGACTACCAGTACGGCACGCAGCGCCTCAAGTACTCGACGATCCCGGTCGTCGCGGCGCCGTATGCCGGCACCATGGGCGGCGGTCTCGAGCTGTGCATGGGTTCCGATGCGGTGCAGGCCGCGGCGGAGACGTACTCGGGCCTCGTCGAGGTGGGTGTGGGCCTGATCCCCGGCGGCGCCGGCACGATGAACATGCTGTGGCGCGGCCTCGAGGGCGTGCCTGAAGGCGTCGATGCCGACGTCTATAGCTACGTCACGCAGACGTTCAAGAACATCGCGCTCGCGAAGGTCGCATTCTCGGCGGAGGAGGGGAAAGCGTTCGGCTATTTCCGCGCCACCGATGGCGTGTCGTTCGATCGCGCTCGCCACCTGCACGAGACCAAGCAGCGCGCGATCGGGCTCGCCAACGCCGGCTACCACCCGCCGATCCCGCGCGCCTACAAGCTGCCAGGCGAGAGCGGCATCGCGACGCTGCTGATGATGGTCAACACGCTGGTCGCCGGCGGCTACGCCAGCGCGCATGACGCGAAGATCGCGATGAAGCTCGCGAACGTGCTGTGTGGCGGTCCATCGGGTAATACGCATGCAGTGACCGAGGACGAGATCCTCGAGCTCGAGCGCGAAGCCTTCCTCTCGCTGTGCGGCGAGTCGATGAGCCAGGCGCGCATGCAGTACTTCCTTCAGAACAAGAAGCCCCTCAGGAACTAAGGAGCAAGCTCATGGAAATCGTCATTGCAGAAGCTGTTCGCAGTGCGGTGGGGCGTGGTCACAAGGGCACGCTGTCGACGCGGCGTCCCGACGAGCTCGCCGCCGATGTGCTGCGCGGGTTGCTCGCGCGGGTTCCTCAGGTTAAAGGCAAGATCGACGATGTCGTGCTCGGCTGCGCGATGCCGGAAGG
>JACCYD010000854.1 GCA_013696695.1 Deltaproteobacteria bacterium
GCGCGTAGCGCCCGGTTGCGGCCACCGCGACGCCCGCGCGCGCCGCTGACGCGTTGTCATCGAACATGCCGCCGCCGAGCCGGAGGCCGAGCCAGTACGTCCGCGCGCTGCTGGCCCGCGCTTCACGCACGGCCATCGGATCGTCGATCGCATCGGGGTTCTCGGCGGTCGCGACCACCGCCATCCCGCGCTGGTACTTGCCGGGCATCAGGTTCTTGTGCTTCAACGCCGGCGGCGGAGCGGTGTGCTGATCGTCGAGCGCGCTGCCGTTCTCGGTCATGTCGATCACGCCAGGCTTCTTGCTCGGCGGCACGATATGCGTGCTCCCTGATTCGAGCACCACCGCGCCGCGACTGCGCTTGATCACGTGGACGACGTTCGACAGCACGCGGCCATCCTTCGTGGCCTTGACCTCGTAGTCGCCGGCCGGCAGATACAGCGTGGCCGGCGTCGTGAACGTGTCGCCCGGCAGCGCGTCGATCGTCGCGGTCATCCCGGCGGGATCGGTGACGACCTCGATCATCGCGAGGTCGGAGTCGCGGAGGCGCTTCTTGACGTCGCGGTCGATGCGCGCGACCGGGCTCGCGATGTCGGCCGGCAGATCGGCGTCGCTGCAGCCGGTGAGGTAGAGGGCGGCCCGCGTCAGGTCATTGCGCTGGGCGTAGACGGCGCCGAGCGTGCAGCGCGACGACACGTCGGCCAGCTGCCCGCGCAGGACGATGACGTCCTTGTCCCCGTGGCGGGTCAGGGCGTCGGCCAGCGGGCTGGCCGCGGCCCCCGAGGCAATCGCCGAGACGACCAGGGTCGCTGCCAAGAAAGGCGAGAAGGGGCGCTTCACGTTGGTCTCAAGCTGACACGGTCCCGATACCATGGTTGCGGATGTCTGACCCGACGAAGTCCGCGGAAGTCCGTCGGATCCTCGACCGCTATGTGGTCGAGGTCGTCGAGAGGTACGAGCTGTGCCCGTGGTCGCGCACAGCCCGGGAGCGCGGCGAGATCGGCGTCGAGGTCGTGTTCGGGCAGCCGACGGACGAGGCGTGGATCGCCGCGGCACGGGCGGCCCTCGCTGGGCCATCGACACGCGTCGCGATGGTCGTCGCGCCCGAGCTCGTGATCGATCGCATCGACTTTCACGACGTGCGCAACAGGGTGGCCGCCGCGCTGCCCACCGCTGGCGTTGCCGAGTTTCATCCGGACGCGTCGATCGATCTCGCGACGCCAGCGCGGCTCGTGCCGTTCTTGCGGCGATCACCGGATCCGCTACTGCAGCTCGTGCCGCTCGCGTTGCTCGAGAGCGTGCGCGCGTCGCCGCAGTTGGATCGTGCGGCGCAAATCCAGATCCTCGCCGGCGTCGGCGTCGAGCCGCCACGCGATGTCGCCGCGCACCTCGCAGCCGCGAATCACGCGATGGTCACCGCGAAGCGCGCCGCGATCGAAGCAACGCTCGACGACATCACCGAGGATCGACGCACCGCCTACGCGCGCGTCGGGCTCAGTGCGTGCCCGTGACGGCGATGATCGCCTGCGAGTTACCGCAGCCCGCGCACAGATCGGCCATCTTTGTTGGCGCATTGATGCTGCAGGTAGCGGCCATCAGATAGTTGGTGTGCTGGACCGTGCCGATCGTGGTGCCGAGCAGGAACCGGTCGCCGTTGGTCGTGCGTGTCGTCGACGTGATCTCGACGATCAGGTTGGTGTTTGCCGGGATCGTCGCGGTGATCGGCACATCGATCGACGTCGCAGTCGCGGTGTTGGCAACCGACTGCGTCGTGGTCGCGAGGAACGACGCCTGTGCAAGCGACAGCGGCGCGATATCATCAGGCGTTCCGCTGTAGGTGCCGACCTTGATCGTCAGCGGTGGTTCGTTCTGTGCGCTCTCGACCCCGAACGTCACCGATGAAACGGTGAACGGGCCGATGATCCCCGCTTCGGTGAGCGAGTAGACGCGGTACCAGCTGTTCGAGTTCGTGAACAGCAGGGCGCCACTCGCGCCATCCACCTGCGCGCAAGCCAC
>JACCYD010000861.1 GCA_013696695.1 Deltaproteobacteria bacterium
CAGCTTAACCCTGGCGCGTGTCTTGTAGTCGGAAGCGACGTGCACAGGGTGGCAATCATGGTGCTCGCTGCGGCGGGCTGCGCAATTCACGTCGATTCGGTCGCGGACACCACCGCGGGGGTGGCTGCAGCAGTCGAGGATCACTGCGCTTCACCCCCGGTGGGGCAAGCCGGCAAGTTCCGGCATGCGAGCACGCGGATCGTCTCGGCGCTGGGGGATCCGCGGCATCGCGGCACCGACCTGATCGCGTTGGAAACTGATGAAAATCAGACGCTGGGCGGCAAGCTCGCATACACCGCAGCTGACAAGGACGCGAAGCGGGAGCGGGTCGAGCTGTTCGCTTGCGTGAACGCTGACTGGAAATTACTCGGCACCACGGTGACCGATGGCGGCGGTCGCTTCGAGCTCGCGCTGTCGGGTACGGAACGGTTGCCTGCCGGCATGCGCGATCTCTACGGTCACGTACCTGCAGATGGCAGCGGGTTTCGCTTCCTCGCGTATGTCGCGAAGCCGGGCGAGTCGGTGATCGTGACCGACATCGACGGTACGATCACGGCATCGGAGAACGCGGTGTTCAACACCCTGCTGTTCGGCGAGGACATCGGTCATCGCCGCGACGCACCGCAAGCGTTCGCGGCTTCCGGTCGCGTCGTCGTGTACGTCAGCTCGCGCGGCGATCAGCTCACCGGGTTGACGCGCACGTGGCTGCGCCAGCACGGCTTCCCGCCGGGCCCGATTCGCCATGCACGCTCCGCGGTCACGCTACCGGGCAAGAGGACGATCGCGTTCAAGGCGGACGTGCTGCGGGGCTTGCCGGTGCCGATCCATGCGGCGATCGGAAATCGCGCCACGGATGTCGCCGCGTATCGCGACGTCGGAGTCGCGCCGGATCGCACGTTCGTCAAACTTTCTCGCGACAGGAGCCGCGGTTCCGACTTCGGGCGCGAGCTGGCCGACGAGCTCGCGGCGTCACGCGCGATCGGGTTCACCGACTACGCAACGATCGCGCCTCGCCTGCGGTAGTGTCCGGGCGTGCCCACGCTCGAGGTCAACGACACCACGCTGTACTACGAGGACACCGGGCCGGGATCGACCGGGCAGACCATCGCGTTCTCTCACGGCCTGTTGTGGGGCACCGAGCTGTTCGCTCCGCAGATCGCAGCGCTGCGCGGGCGCTATCGCTGCATCGCGTGGGATCACCGTGGGCAAGGCCGCAGCGCCGCCGATCACCGCAACACCATCGACATGGAGCTGGTGTGGCAGGACGCCGTGGCGCTGCTCGAGAAGCTCGACACGGGAGCAGTGCACTTCTGCGGGCTATCGATGGGCGGTTTCGTTGCAATGCGGATGGGCGCACGCCGCCCGGATCTCGTGCGATCACTGGTGCTGCTCGAGACCTCGTCCGATCCGGAGCCGCGGGAAAACCTCGCGCGTTATCGCTTGCTCACGCAGGCATTGAAGCTGCTCGGGCCGCGGTTACTCCGTTCGCAGGTCCTCCCGATCATGCTGGGCAAGTCGACACTTGCCGACAGCGCACGGCGTGACGAGGTCGCACGGTTTTCCGAGCTGATGTCGCGGCGTAAGGACATCTGGCGGGCCGTCAATGGTGTGGTCGATCGCGCGGGAATTCACTGCGAGCTTTCGCGGATCTCGGCGCCGACGCTAGTGGTAGTGGGTGAGGAGGACGTCGCCACGACGCCTGCCAAGGCCGAGAAGATCGTCTCCGCGATCCGCGGTGCGACGCTGGCGCGTATCCCGCATGCTGGTCACTCGTCCACCGTCGAACAGCCCGCCGCGGTGACCGGGGTGATCGAGGCGTTTCTGGGGTCTCTGTCGTGAAGTTTGGTAAGGCGGAGGACGCAGCCTAATGACCGCGATCCTCGTAGCCGACCACAACCAGACCGTTCGAATGGATCTTCAAGATACCTTCGAAGCGGCGGGGTTTCGCGTGTTCTCGTGTGCGACGGCGGCGGAGGCCCGCACCACCCTGCGCACGCATCCGATCGCCCTCGCGGTGATCGACCCCGCCATGTCGAACGGCGACGGGCTCGCACTGATCGAGCAGATCCGCGGCGAGGCCGTGCTGCGCGAGCTCCCGGTGCTCGCTCTCTCGCGCCACGAGGAGCTCGGAACGCGCGGCGAGCTGGTCGCGCCGTGCGATTGCGTGGGCAAGCCCTACGAGCGCGCGTACGTGATCGCCCGTGCACGCGAGCTGGTCGGCGCGCCGCCGATGCGCGATTCGATCCTGGTGATCGCGGCCGACGTCAGCAGCGAGTTGATCGCCGCGCTCGCACGCGCGGGCTTCGCGACGGAGCTCGCGGGCAATGGCGTGGACGGGCTCCAGGCCGCAGCCACCGCGCGGCCCACCGCGATCGTGATCGGCGCGACGACGGATCTCGATCGCGGCGTCGTGATCCGGCGCTTGCGCCAGACGCCGGCGCTGCGGACCACGCCGTGCCTCGTGATCGGCGCGCCCGCCGAGGAGGTCAAGGCACTCGAGGCCGGCGCCGATGCGTTCGTCGCCTCGGCCAGCGATCCCGAGATGGTGCTCGCGCGCGTGCGGGCGCTGCTGCGATCGTCGAACGCGTTGCCGAGCGAAGGTGCGCTTCCGCGAGTGTTGATGGTCGACGACGATCCCGATTACCTCGACATCCTCGGCAGTCGCCTGCGCAAGCGTGGCTATGACACGTTGAACGCGGTGTCGGGCGAGGTCGCGATCAAGCTGCTCGGCGAGCAGCTCGTCGATTGCATCCTCCTCGATCGCACGATGACGGGCATGGGCGGTGTCGCGACCTGCCGGTTCCTCAAGTCGAACGCGGTGACCGCCGACATCCCGGTGATCTTCTTGACCGCGACCGAACAGCGGGAGGCCGTGATCGAAGGGCTCGCCGCGGGCGCCGACGACTTCGTCTCGAAGGCCGCCGGCTTCGACGCACTCGCGGCGCGGATCCAGGCGCAGCTGCGTCGCCGCCACACCGAAGCGGAACAGCGCGAGGCACGCGAAGCGATGCTCCGCAGCGACCTCGCCGTGCTCGAGGCTAGATCCGCGCGCGAGGTCGCCGATGTCCGGGCGCAGCTCGCCGAGCAGCTCGCGCAATCGAATCGCGAGCTCGCCGCCGCGAATCGCGAGCTCGAGTCGTTTGGCTACTCGGTCGCCCACGATCTGCGCGCCCCGCTGCGGACGATCGGGCTCCACACTCACGCGTTCGTCGACCGGCTGCGCGATCAGATCGATCAGCGCAGCCTCGAGCACGTACATCGCGTGTTCGCCGCGGCCACGCACATGTCCGATCTGATCGAGTCGCTGCTCGAGCTCGGTCGGATCCAGCGCCACGTCGTCGGCCGCCATACGGTGGATCTGACGGCGCTCGCGAGGGGCGTCGTCGACGATCTGTCGCGACGCGAACCGGATCGCCGCGTCGAGCACGCGATCGCCGACGAGCTCCTCGTCGATGCCGATGGCCGGCTGCTGCGCGTGCTGCTCGACAATCTGATCGGCAACGCGTGGCGGTTCACCACCACCCAGCAGGTCGCGCACGTCGAGCTAGGCGTCGAGCACGCCGGCGACGAGCGGGTGTTCTACGTCAAGGACGACGGCGTCGGCTTCGATCCGACGCACGCACCACGGCTGTTCAGCGCGGGCGTCGGCCTGCAGACGGCGCGGCGCATCGTCGAGCGCCACGGCGGCCGGATCTGGGCGGAAGGCGCCCCGGGCGCGGGCGCGAAGTTCTCGTTCACGCTGCCCGGGTAAACAGCGAGCGCCGAAACGACAACGGCCCCCAACAGATGTGGGGGCCGTCTTCGTAGTGCCTGGCCGTCTAGATCAGAACGGCGCTGCGGAGTACGGGAACGTGGTCGTGGTTGCCGGATGGTCCTGCTGGGTGTTGCTAGCAACACCGTCCGTCAGACCGTTCTTGTTGTTGCCGGCACCTGCGTTTGCCGCGGTGTCGAACGCCACGCCGTCACTGGTCAGCGCGCGAACCTGGTCGCCGAGGTTGGCCGGGTTGTTGTCGTTCTGCGGACCGGGCGTTCCGGCGAGACCGCCGATCAGATAGTTGTACGTGACGTCGATGACGTCGTCGTCAACTCGGCGACCGCCGCACAGCAGCGGCAGCGCATCGGTGGGGGTGCCGCACGGGGTGAGGTAGTTGTTCGTGGCCGTGTTGATGCGCATCACGTCGGGCACGAACTGCGCGAACATCCGGTCGGCATACACCTGGGCCTGCGCCGCGCTGGTGGTCTCCAGCACGGTACCGGTGAGCGCGTCGCCGTCGCTGAAGATGTCATTGCCGACATCGGCGCAGGGCACCAAGCCGGGCTTGAGCGCTGTGCCGCCCGCGCCCTCGGTGAGACCGAGGGTGCCACTCACGAGGCACGAGCCAAGGTAGATCGCCTTGAGCACCGTCTTCGCCTCGGCGACGACCGCGTTCAGCACGTCGGTCGGAACGCCAGTGAACGACGGAGCCGTTGCGTTGTAACCCTCAAGAAATCCGTCGGTGATGAGCAGCGCCTCGTTGATACCGGGACGAGCGAGATGCTCGACCTGGCGAAACACCACGCCGGGACCCGGATCGGGCAAGCACATGCCGTCGGTGAGCGTGGTGCCGGCGCCGCACACGGCATCCGCAACGCACTCGTCGTCGACTTCCGTCGTGCCGGCGCCGCACTCGTTGCCGTCCGGAGCGTCGTCATCGCCGCAGGCGGTCGAAGCGAACAGAACACCAATAAGAATGATTTTTTTCATGGTTGGTGGTCCTTTCACTGCGCCACAGAGACGGTGGACCAGGTGTCGAAGATCGTGCCGCCGAGGTCGGCGATCGGCACGTTCAACACGATGGCGGTCACGTTGTAGTTCTTCGTGAAGTCCGGAGCGCACTCCGGCGGATTGAAGAGGTTCACGTCGTCCCCATCGAGCTCGGGGGTGCCGAGGACACCGGCGAGGAGCCCTTGACCCTTGCAGTTGGGTGCCAGGCGGCCCACTGCGGTGGGATCGCCGGCGCCGCCGGCTCCACCGAAGAAGCGGTCGGCCAGGAACTTGCGAACCTGGAAGAAGCGCACGACGTCGAACGTGAACGAGTCGGCGCGCATGCCGATGAAGTACTTGAAGTTGATGTCGCCGGCCGAATCGCTGAAGATCTTCAACGAGGCGCCGCCGGCTTTCGAATCCGCGTAGCCGGTGGTCGTGCCGCTGTGCGGCGTGCCTTGCACGACACCATCCTTGAGGACGGTCAAGGTGACCGCTTGGACGCCGGTGGCATCAGCCGCCGCGGCTTCGAAGCGGAACACGAAGTTCTCGTTGAACGACGCCGCCGAGGTGTTCGCGGCCACGTTGCTGACGTGGAATTCGTAGCGGGCGTTCGTGTTGAGGAAGTAATTCTTTCCGGGCAACGCGCGCGGATTGAAATACATGATCATCGACAGGTCATTCGGCGTTGCCGGATCGCTCGACTTGAAAGCGAAGTGATCCGTCAGGTTGAGAGCGCGCTCTTTAAAGTCGTTCTCGCCGTCGTCGTGATCGGATGCGAATACTTCGCCGGTTTGATACGTCGTCGCGACCCCCGCGACGGCGACCAGACTGG
>JACCYD010000903.1 GCA_013696695.1 Deltaproteobacteria bacterium
AGCTCGATCGCGTAGATCCGCGCCTCGGCCGGCGCCTTCTCGGTGGCGATCAGGCTGACCAGGGCGGTGGCCGTGGGCTCGGGATCCTTCGCGAGCGCGGTGCGCAGCTGCGCCTTCGCGCGATCGCGCGGGGCGGGCATCGCATCCTTGTCGGCGAGCACGGTGACGGCCGTGGCCGCGGACGGTGCGTCTTCGGTAGAGCCGACGGCGACCTCGACGAGCAGCTCGCGCCGCGTTCCCGGATCGGGATTGCGAGCGAGCGCCGCTTCGAACAGGGTGTGCCCGCGCTCGCCGAGCTCGCGTACGAGCGAGAACGCGATGCGGCGCAGCTCGGGATCGTCGGAGACCAGCGCCGTGGTGAGCGTCTCCGAGTAGACATCGGGGCGGCGGCGCGCGGCGGCACCCGCAACCGCGACGGCCGCGCGGCGCACCGCGGGCGACGACTTCGGCGTCAGCGCACTCTCGACCAGCGCGACCTCACCGGGACCACCGCGCGCGATCGGGCGCAGTGCGGTGAGCAGCTCCGCGAGATCGTCGGGATCCTTTGCCGCCTTGCGCAAGCCGTCGAGGACTTGCTCGTTGCCGGTGGTGGCGTAGTCGACCAGGCCGCCGAGCTGCGGCGCCATGATCTCCTTGAGCAGCTCGTCCCAGCTGTCCTTGGTGGAGCCGAAGTCGTGGTTGTCGATCTTCTGCCACGCGTCGGGCGCGACCATCGCGCGCGTCAGGCCGGTATCGGCGATCTCGTCGCCGTACCCACCCGGTAACCAGAAGAAGCTCGACAGGCCGGCGCGTCCACCGCGCACCGAGATGCTCTTGCCGCCGGCGTGCGGCGTGAGATCGAAGTAGACGCGGCCCGCGAGCGAGATCCAGATGATGATGATGATCAGGATCGGCACCGCCGCGATCCCGCCGAGGATCGCGAGGTAGTACCGCTTGCTGCGCTGGACCACCGCGAGCTCGGCGGGCGTCACCGGCGCGATGCCCTCGGTGCGCAGCGCGCGCAGCTCGCCGATCGTCAGGCGCTCCTTGTTACCGGCCTTGCTGCCGAGCAGATCGAAGGCGCGCCGCGCCGCCGCACGCGTGGGGGCGGTGAGCTCGCGAACGCGGGCGTTGAGGATCTCGTGGCGCAGCATCCAGGTGGCGCCGTTCGGATCGCCGCGGATGATCAGGCCACGCTGCTCGAGCGTGACCAGCGCTTGCTGCGCGTAGGCGGCATCGATGCTGATCCTGCGGATCACTGCGGCTGCGTCGGACGGACCGGGCCCACCGATCGCGAGCTCCGCGACGAGGCGCATCGCCGAGCGCTCGTTGCCGGTGGCGCGACACGATTCGTGCAGCCACGCCTCCTCGAGCTCGCTCGCACCGCCGAGCTTCTGGAGTCCGGCGGCCGTGGTGATCTTGAGATCGCGCAGCGCGATGCCGGAGAGCTGGAGATCCGCGGTCAGCATCGGTTGACCGTGACCGAGGCCCTGGACGATCGCTTCGGACAGCGCCGGATCCGCGGCGACGCCGGAGAACGCGAGGATTCGATCGAGAAGCTTGGTGGCCTCGACGGCCGGCACGCGCTTGAGCTCGTAGCGAGTGGACGGCGGGAACAACGAGCCGGTGCGGCGCTCGAGCGCGCCCAGCAAGTGGAGTCGCTCACTCGCGCACACGAACAAGAAGCGCGCGCGGCCACCGGACCGGCTGACCACGCGAGAGAACAGATCCGCGAGCTCGTTGATCGCGCGGTCGTCCATGCAGACGAAATCGATGTCATCGACGACGAACACGAACTGCTGGCCGGCGACGGCGGCCGACACCGCGCGCGTGGCGAACGGAATCGGCAGCTCGTTTGCGGTGGGCTGGATGCCGAATGCCGACAGGCCGGCGGCGAAGCTCGCGGCGGGCTGGGTGAGGTCCTCGCAGGCCAAGGCGACGATGCCGTGGTCGCGCAAATACGGGATCAGGCCGGCGCGGACCAGCGAGGTCTTGCCGACGCCGGGCTCGCCGAACAGCAGCCCGGCGCGGAAGCCGTCGGCGGTGACGAGCTTCGCGATCTCGTCCCGCTCGGACTCACGACCTTGCCAGACGTCCCGCTCCGCCTCGCCGAACGAATCGAGACCACGCAACGGCGACACCGTCCCTGGATAGGTGGCGACCACGCCCGGACTATACACAGCTTGGCCCGGTGCCGCGTATTCCCTCATCGTATGCTCGCCCCATGGTCCGGGCCCCCCGATGGCTGAGCGTCGCAGTCATCGCGGTCGTGGCCGCGGCCTGCGGGTCGCGGGCCGCATCCGTGCCGGCGGGCACCGAGCGCGCGAAGCCCGGGGTCGAGGTCACGCTGTATCGCGATCACGCCGTCGTCGGGCATCGCCTCGAGGTCACCGTC
>JACCYD010000908.1 GCA_013696695.1 Deltaproteobacteria bacterium
GTCTCGCTGCTGCCGCACATGCACAAGCTCGGCACCTCGCTCGACGCCACCTACGTCGGCGGTCCATTCGACGGGCAGAAGTTCCTCGACTCGCCCGGCTACGACCCCGACAACGGCGTGCTCGCTCACTACGACCCGCCAGTCGACCTCGGCTCGGCGGGCGGCCTGACGTTTTCGTGCACGTGGACCAACACGCTAAACAAGACGATCGTCGAAGGCGTTGGCGACAACGAGATGTGCATGATCTTCGGCTACGCGTGGCCAGTGGACCGCGCGTACACCGCGTACGCGACACCGGGTGACTGCATCCTGTTCCCGACGCCAAGCGCGGAGTAATTCGTCAGCTAGCAGAGGTCGACGAGCGCGCCGACGATGTCGATCAATCGATAGTCCGCCGGCGTGAACACGCGCTTGACGCCGAGCGCGTGCAGCGCGGCGTGATCCGAGGCCGGGATCGTGCCGCCGATGATCACCGGCATGTCGGCCGCGCCACGCGCGCGAAGCTCCGCGATCACGGCGTCCGTCAGCTCGAGATGCGAGCCCGACAACACGGACAGCCCGACGATGTCGACGTCCTCCTGCACCGCGGCCGCGGCGATCGCGGCGGGCTCGAGGCGAATGCCCGCGTACACCACCTCGAAGCCGGCATCGCGTGCCGCCACGGCGATCACCTCGGCGCCGTTCGAGTGGCCATCGAGCCCGGGCTTGCCGATCAGTAGCTTTGGCCGCCGCGGCAGCGCTTGGACGCGCTGACGCACCGCCTGCCAGCCATCGCTCGCGATCTGGGCGCCCGCGATCCCCGTCGCGGCGCGGTATTCGCCCCACACGCCGCGCAACGCACCGGCCCACTCGCCGGTGGTGACGCGAGCGAGCGCACATTCGATCGATGCTTCCATGATCGGCTCGCCGGCCGCGGCCTTCGCGACGAGTGCCCCGATCGCCGCCGTGGCTCGCGCCGGATCGCGCTGCGCTCGAGTGCGCTCGAGACCAGCGAGCGCGGCATCGATCGCGGTGCGATCGATCTTGAACACGCCGCCGTCGTCGCCTCCGACGAGTGGTGACGGCAGGCCATCGGTCCACTTGTTGACGCCGACGACGATCTGTTCACCGCGTTCGATGCGGCCCATGCGCTGCGCCATCGAGCGCACGAGCTCCTGCTTGCAGTACCCGCTCTCGATCGCGCCCTGGATGCCACCGGCGTCGGCGATCCGCGCGAGCTCGGCACGCGCGTCGGTGCACAGCTGCTCGACCTTCGCCGCGACCACGGGCGATCCGGCGAACAGATCGCCGTACTCGAGCAGGTCGGTCTCGTACGCCAGGATCTGCTGCAGCCGCAGCGACCACTGCTGATCCCATGGCCGCGGCAGCGACAGCGCTTCGTTCCACGTCGGCAGCTGGAGCGCGCGACACCGCGCGTCCTTCGACAGCGTCACGCCGAGCGCTTCGATCATGATGCGCCACGCGTTGTTCTCGGGTTGTTGCTCGGTGAGGCCGAGCGAGTTGACCTGTACGCCGTAGCGAAACTGGCGCAGCTCGGGATCCGTCACGCCATAGCGCTCGCGACACAGCTCGTCCCACAGCGCGCCGAACGCGCGCATCTTGCACATCTCCTCGACGAACCGGATGCCCGCGTTGACGAAGAACGACACCCGCCCGACGCAGTGATGGAACGCCGCTTCGTCGACGCGTCCGCGTGACTTCACGCGATCGAGCACACCGATCGCATCCGCGAGCGCGAACGCGAGCTCCTGCACCGGGGTGGCGCCGGCTTCCTGCAGGTGATAGCTGCACACGTTCGACGGATTCCACTTCGGCATCCGCGTGACGCAGTACTCGTAGGTCTCGGCGATCAGATCGAACGATGGCTCCGGCGGAAAGATGTACGTGCCGCGCGCCAGGTACTCCTTGACGATGTCGTTCTGGATCGTGCCGCGCAAACCGGCCTCGGCAACGCCGCGTTCGCGCGCGAGCGCGACGTACAGCGCGAGCAGCCACATCGCGGTGCCATTGATCGTCATCGAGGTGTTCATGCTCTCGATCGGGATGTCGGCGAACAGCGCGTGCATGTCGTCGAGCGACGCGATCGGAACACCGACCTTTCCCACCTCGGGCCGCGCGAGCGCGTGATCCGGGTCGTAGCCGCACTGGGTGGGGAGGTCGAACGCGATCGACAGCCCGGTCTGACCGGCGGCGAGGTTGCGACGAAACAGCTCGTTCGAGGCAGTCGCGCTCGAATGCCCGGCGTAGGTGCGGAAGATCCAGGGCGAGTCGCGATCGGTCACGGCACGTTGACCGGAATGAGCTCGTTGAGCAGCAGCACGTCGCGCGAGAAGGTGATCGCCACGTCCGGCGCCCCGGGTGCGATGTGAACGAAGGCACGGCGAGAAAATTCGCCATCTGCACGCGTGAACCGCGCGCTATAGGCGCGCTGGACGCACGACTCGACGGTGTCGGTGCATCCGCGGGCCGTGACCTTTCCCGTGGCGCTGACGTCGAGCTCGATCGCCGGTCGTTCCGCAGGCGCCGTGGCGACGGTGGATTGCGACGCCATGGTCGCGAACCTCCAGATCAGCAGCGCGCCGACGACAAGGAGCCCGAAGATCGCGAGCTTCTTGCGGCGTGCGCCCAGGTGATCCTCGAACTGGCGGAGCTCGGTTTCGTCGCTCATCCCAACGTCTTTCGCAGCCCGTCGACGAGGCTGGTGGTTGCCGGGGCGCCGAGCTTTGCGAGGCGATCCACGACCGCACACGATCGCAGGATCTCGCCGGAGCGCGCCGGCGCGTGCTCGATCGTGCTCCCTTTCCCACAGAGCTCGACGATCCGCTGCGCGAGCTCGAGCACCGTGGTCTCGCCGCCGGTGCCGACGTTCGCGACCAGCCGGCTGTTGCCATCGGCGAGCGCCGCGACCAGTCCGCTGACGACATCGCCGACGTAGACGAAGTCGCGGGTCTGCTTGCCGTCGCCGAAGATCGTCAGCGTCTTCCCTGCCCTCGCGCGGTCGCTGAAGATCGAGATCACGCCCGAATACGGACTCGATGGATCTTGCCGCGGACCGTAGACGTTGAAGAACCGCAGCGCGGTGGTCGCCACACCGTGGGTCGACGCGTAGTAATCGAGCGCGAGCTCGGACGACAGCTTGTGGATGCCGTACGGCGAGATCGGGCGCTTCGGCAGGTCCTCGTTGACCGGCAGCACCTCGGTATCGCCGTAGACCGCGGCCGACGAGGCGAACGCCACCTTCGACACGCCCGTCGCCCGCGCGTATTCGAGCACGTGCAGCGTGCTGCCGTAGTTGACCGCCATGTCGGTCATCGGGTTCGCGATCGACGCGACCACCGAGACCTGCGCCGCGAGGTGCGCGATGCGTTCGACGCGACCGTACTTCGCGGTGACCGGCGCGAGCGCCGCGAAGATGCCGTGCGAGACATCGCAGGTCACGATCTCGAGCGCTGGCTCGCTGCCGTCGAACGCGAACTTGCGATCGAGCCAGCGTCCGAGGTTCGCGCGCTTGCCGGTGCGGAAGTCGTCGAGCACGACGACGCGGTTTCC
>JACCYD010000921.1 GCA_013696695.1 Deltaproteobacteria bacterium
CATGTTCCACGTTCGATCTTCGCAGCGCCACCGCGCGGAGTCTAATTTCCGTCATCGAGGTGATCTCCACTCCCGAGCCACATGTGTGGGGGAAGTGGTGTCCATCTCGTTCCACGAGACCGCGTTACGATGTCGTCGATGGTGGCTGGCTCGCAGACGCATGCGTCTACGTTTTCGTGCGGCAATTGCGGCGCGAGCCTGGCGTTCTCGGGCGTGCGCACCGAGACCTGCCCGTATTGTGCGAGCCCGAACTTCGTCGAGCGGCCACCGGCGGCGAACCGTCCCGATCCACAGTTCGTCGTCACGTTCACGGGGGATAGCGCCGTCGCGAAGCTCCAGCTCGATCGCTGGCTCGGCAATCGCTCGCTGTTCGCCGACGCGCAATTGAGCCACGCCAAGGTCGATGACATCCGCGGCGTCTACCTGCCGGCCTACCTGTACTCCGCGGTCGCGCGCACCGAGTACTCGGCGCAGATCGGCGAGCAATACACCGAGACCGAGACCTATACCGAGACCGACACGGAGGGCAAAACGGTGACCAAGACCCGCTCGGTGACCCGCACCGAGTACCGGCCGCTCGCCGGCAAGCACGTCGGCTACGTCGCCGACATCGTGGTCAGCGCGTCGGCCGGGTTGCCGAACACGGAGCTGACACAGGTCGAGCCCTTCGACCTCAAACAGATGCGCCGCTACCAACCGGCGCTGGTCTCGGGGTGGATCACCGAGGAGTTCTCCCGGATCGCCGACGACTGCAAGGCGATGTCGCGCGGCGAGGCGGTCGAGGAAGTCGGGCTGCGGCTGCGGCGCTTCATGCCGGGCGATAACTACAGCGATCTGCAGTGGCGCACGGCGGTGGAGTGGGAGTCGCTCGATCCGATCCTCGTCCCGGTCTGGGTGCTCGCGCTGAAGTATCGCGACGACAAGCCGCTGCTGCGCGTCGTGATCAACGGCCAGACCGGCAAGGTGCACGGCAAGGCCCCGCTCGATTGGTGGAAGATCAGCATCGCGATCGTGCTCGCCCTCGGGGTGATCGCGGCGATCGTGATCTTTGGGGCGACGTCGTGAACGCCGGGTGTACGCGGTGCGAGTCGCCGCTCGAGGACGGCGATCTGCGCTGCGCGATCTGCGCGCTGCCGGTGCCGATCGCGCCACAGCTTCGAGACGCCACCGTCCGCGCGCAGGTGCTGCGCTGTACCGAGTGCAATGCCGCGATCTCGTTCTCCGCAGAAGTACAGGCCCCACGCTGCGGGTTCTGCAACTCGACGATGAAGGTCGAGCACCCGGTCGATCCGATCGAGATCGCCGAGCTACGCATTCCGTTCCTCGTCGATCGCGGCACCGCCGAGGTCGCCCTGCGGGGCTGGCTCGGCACGCGTGGTTGGTTCGCACCGAAGACGTTGAAAGCCGACGCGGTGCTCGATTCGATGGTGCCGCTGTGCTGGGCCGGCTGGATCGTCAACGCGCGCGCCCAGATCGCGTGGACCGCCGATTCGGATTTCGACTCGCATCGCGCTGCATGGGCGCCTCACGCGGGCCAGCTCGGGCTGTCGTTCGACGCGATCTGCGTGCCGGCCTCGCGCGGTCTCGGCCATGGCGAGTGCGCGACGTTGGTCCCGTATTACGACCTCGGCCGTGCCGTCGAGGTCGGCGCGAAGATCGATGGTGAGACGCCGTCTGGAATCGGGGGTTCTACGGGGGTGTCCCCCGTGGACGGCGGCACGCCGTCCGGAATGATGATCGAGAGCTTCGACGCGCAACGCAGCGCCGCGCGCGCGATCGTCCAGCGCGGCATCGAGGCCGTCGCCAAGACCAAGGTGGAGCCGCACATCCCGGGGAGTCGATTCCGCAACGTCCACGTCGCGTGCTTGCTCGAGCGCCAGACCACGCGCCGTGTCGCGCTCCCCGCGTGGGTGCTGGCGTATCGCTATCGCGGTTCGGCGTATCGCGCGATCGTGCACGGCCAGCGCCCGGAGATCGTGTTTGGCAACTCGCCGACCGACTGGAAGAAGGTTGTCGCGCTGGTCGGGGGAATCCTCGCGGTCATCGCCGCCATCGCCGCGATCATCTATTTCTCTCGCCGCTGACGCGTGATCGACATCCGATCGCGCTGGCCGAGAGTCAGCGGCTGTACGCGATCACGTAGCTGATGCGCGCGTCGATCAAGTGCGACTTGAAACCCAACCGGCCACCGGGCGTGAACGGCTGGAAGGCGAGCATGTTGTCCTGCGTCGTGAACCCGGTCGAGGGCCGAGCCACGCTGCACGAGGCTTCGGTGGTCGACACGTAATCGAGGGTGACCGTGTACTTCTCGTCGTTCACGAGCTCGAGGCCGGGAAGACTATCGTCGCGACCATCCGTCGCCTCGACGAGGAGCATGGCAAAATCTCCCGGGTACCGCACGAGGCTGCAACGCAGGCCGCCCGAGTCGTCCGCATCGACGACCACACCGAGCTCCGAATACTGATCTGGCAGCGAGATGATCTCGACGTCGTAGACCAGGCGGTAGGGTGGCGCCAGGCCCGGCGGCACGAGGTCGAAGACCGGATCGAGGTCGGGGTTGGTCGACTCGTGGACCAGCTTGCCGTTCGCGTTGATGCGCCACCGGCCGGCCGCGTCACTCCACCTGACGTCGACGCTCGGTCCGGAGAACGTCTCGAGCAACACGATCTGATTTCCTGGTGCGAGCGGATCCGGATCGCACGCATCGCCGAGAGCGTCTGGCTCGGCTTCGAGCGTGTTCTCCTGCGACGGGTTCTCGACGGTCGGACAGTTATCGCAGCCGTCGTCGATGCCGTCACCATCTTCGTCGTTGCCGGTGGAGGTCTGGCACGGATCCAGCTCGAACACGAGCTGGCAACTGCCGAGCAGCAAGAGGAACAAGGTGCGCTTCATCGTTTTTTTTTTAATTTTAGGGAGTACAACGAGATCTACACGACGAGCACACCCGAAACGCGCGCGGTCCACCAGG
>JACCYD010001292.1 GCA_013696695.1 Deltaproteobacteria bacterium
GGCGATCTCCTCGACCTCCGCGTCGTAGGTATTGCCATCGGGCTCGATCGCGATCACGATCGGCGCGGACTGCCGATCGTCGGCGTCATGGAAGCCCTCGTCGTCGAACCCGTCGTCGATCGGGATGACGTGAATGCCCGGCGCGGAGACCTGCGAATCGGGCACTTCCTTGGCGAGGGTGACCGACCCGAGCGGCGCGCCCGGGGCGAGCGTGATCGGCTTGCTCTTGGTGCGCGAGACCACGGGCATCCCGTCGTTCTGAAGCTTCGTGCTCTTGGTGCGCGCGATGGCGATCGGATCGGTCGGCTTCTTGCTCGACGGCGACCCGTACGTGCTCGGCCCTCGTCGGTAGTCGTCGATCTCGTCCCGCCGGATTCCTGCCACCGAGCCAGTGCTCGCCCTGCGGATCGCGGCGACGTTCGGATTCTCGTGCAAGCCGGGATTGTTCTCCGCCATCACCGCCGAGCGCGTGGGACCGGCGCCGACCTGCTGGTTCATCTCGGCGAGACGGCGCAGCGTATCGGCGTGATTTGGATCGATCTGCAGCACGAGCTTGCAGACCGCGATCGCCTGCACGAGGAAGCCGTTCTGCGCGTAGCGTTCGACGGAGCGATTGAACGCCTGGATCGCGAGGGCGTTGTTGCCGAGGCGCTTGTACGTCTCGCCGGCTCGCTTCGCCCACTGGGAGTCTTGGGGCTCGAGGCGTTCGAGCTCGAGGTACGCGGCAAGCGCGCGCTTGTGCTTACCGGCGGCCGCGGATTGCGCCGCCTCCTCTCTCAGGGCCCGTACATCCTTGGCCATGCTCGCGAACTATATAACAGGCAATTGTTGGAGGGCCTATGGGACTGACCGCATCGCCCGCTCGTAAGCCCGCGCGAGCTGCGATGTGACCGGCCCCGCAGGTCTGGAAAGGCCGTCGAAGCGGGTCGCCGCGACCACGCCCCGCAGCGAGCTGGTGACAAAAATCTCGTCCGCACCACGGAGGTCACGAATCGAGATCACCCGCTGTATCGCGGTCAGCCGCTCCTCGGCGCACAACTCGAGCACGCGCGCTCTCACGATGCCGGGGAGCGCACCCTCGTCGAGCCGCGGCGTCGCCACGGTGCCGCTTTCGACGACAAATACGTTGCAAGTTGCGCCCTCGACGACATGCCCCTTGGGGTCGAGGCGAATCGCCTCGTCGGCGCCGGCGGCCAGGGCCAGCTCGCGCGAGATCACGGCATCGAGGTACGCGAGCGTCTTGTGCCCGCCGGGCGAACCGGTTGCCGGATGGGCAAGCGGCCAATCGACCGTCGCGAGCGAGATCGCGGTGGGCGGCGGAGGTAGCGGCTCGACCATGACGATCGCCCGCCCGCGACCGAGCTCGGCGAAGGGCTGCGCGAGGCTTCCCGGCCCGCGCGTGAGCACGACGCGGATCCGGTGGTCGTCGAGCGACGAGGCTGCCGCGATCGTGCGGTAGACAGCCTCCTCTAGCTTGACCCGCTCGATCACCTGCATGCGTAGCCAGGCCGCCGTCGCATAGAGGCGATCGAGGTGGGCCTTCAGCTCCACCGCCACGCCGTCCCACGTGCGCAGCACCTCGAAGCAACCGTCGCCGTACAGCAGCCCGCGATCGAACACCGAGATGCTCGCCGTGTCGGGCGGCGCGAGCACACCGTCGATCGAGACCGCGATCACGCCGTCAGTCTACGCCCGAAACGACGACGACCCCGAACTTGCCGGTTCGAGGTCCGGTCAAAGGAGCATGCCAGCGCCGGCGTGCTGACTACGCAGCGGCGCGCTTGATGCCGTAGTCCTTGTTCGCGAACGACGCCAGCTCGCCTTCGAGCACGCGGCGCGCGCGGAACAGGCGCGACATCACGGTGCCGATCGGAACGTGCAGCGCGTCGGCGATGTCCTTGTACTTCTCGCCACGGAGGTCCGCGCGCTCCACGACGTCGCGATATTCGGGACCGAGGCGGTCGAGCGCCGACTTCACTTCGTCGCACAGCTCGTCGCCGATCAGCGACTCCTCGAGGTCATCGGTGTGGTCCTGGTCGCGACCGTAGAGCGCGTTGAGTGCATCGCCCGGGCGCTCCGTCGCGAACTTCTGGTGGCGGCGGCGCTTGCGATAGCCGTTGATGAACGCGTTGGTGAGGATGCGGAACAACCATGCACGGAGGTTCGAGCCCGGCTGGAACGACTCCCACGCGACCATCGCGCGGAGCAGCGTCTCCTGGACGAGATCCTTCGCCGTGTCGGGATCGCGGCAGATGCGCATCGCGACGCCGAACAGCTCCGCCTGGTGCGGCATGCACGCGACCTGAAACGCCTGGTGCGTGCTCTGGGTGTTGTCGTTCTTGACGACCACTTCGATGTTCGGCGAGCTGCCACGTGCAAGCTTCCCGGCCGGCTGCTCCGTGCGGCGAACAATGCGAGAGGTAGACGCGTTCGACTTGGACACCGTCTTCATCATGCTCGGAACAAAAGCAGCCGGCGTGCCACCATTAAGTGCGCAGAAATACAGTGTGTTTTGTAGAGCGAGGTTGTGTGGACACGGACTGCGTCTCAAACCAGACGCGGGATCTTCGCGGGAGTCGGCCACGTAACTCCGTGACCTCAGATCGGAATCGGTAAGGCGGCGCACGAGCGTCCGGACGAGATCCAGGGCCTGGCGTCGCGGACCTTGGATCTGCTCGATCACGCAATGCCTTGCGTGGTTCGACGCGACGCAGCGCGAGCTATCGATCAGCCGCAGATCGTGTGGATGGCACGAGAGATCGCTTCCGGCAGATCGCTCGAGATCACACCGCGCGAGCCATAGATCGCCGCGAGCTGCTCGCCGGCGAGACCATGCAGGTACACCGCGGCACGCGCCGCATCGGCGGGCGAGCAACCCTGCGCGAGCAACGCGCCGATCGCTCCCGCGAGCACGTCACCACTGCCGGCGGTGGCGAGGGCCGGGCCGCCGGTGGGGTTGATCGCGCAGTGCTCGTCGCCGAGTGTGCCGTCGCACGTGATCGTACGTGCACCCTTGAGCACCACCACCGCGCGCGTGTCCGCTGCCAGCGCGCGCGCCGCGGCGAGGCGATCCGCTTCGACCTCTGACACCGGGATGCCCAGCAAGCGCGACGCTTCTCCCGGATGCGGCGTGATCACGATCGGACCAGCGGCGCTCGCGAGCAGCGCGGGTGAGTCCGCGAGCACGTTCAGCGCATCGGCATCGAGCACCGCCGGTACGCCGGTGGCGAGCACCTGGGTGACGAACGCGAGTGCCGCAGCTCCGACTCCGAGGCCAGGCCCGATCACCACCGCCGATTTGCCCTCGAGGAAGCCGGCGAGCTCCGCGGGGTGTCGCAGCGACTTCGTCATCACCGAATCAGCCGCATCGATGTCGCCGACACCGACGAGCGTCACCAGTCCTGCTCCGGCGCGCAGCGCGGCATTCGACGCGAGTCGCCCGGCCCCTCGCATCTCGGGCTGCCCCGACACCACGACGACGTGACCTCGCCTGCCCTTGTGATCGAGCTGCGAGGCGCGCGGTAGCCAGCGCACGACATCCGCGCGTTCGACCAGCCCCGCGTGGGGAGTCGACGCGCCGACCAGCGCCGGCGGAATGCCGATGTCGACGACGCTGACCTCGCCGCACTTCGAGAAGCCCGGTGAGCTGACCAGCGCGGGCTTGAGCGCGGCCATCGATACCGTGCGCTGCGCGTCGACGGCAACGCCGAGCGTCTTGCCCGTATCGGTGTGAAGCCCCGACGGCAGATCCACCGCGAGCCGCAACCGCGTCGCGTTGATCGCGCCGATCACCGCCGCGAGGTGACCTTCGACTTCGCGGACCAGGCCGATGCCGAACAGCGCGTCGACCGCGAGATCCGATCCGGCGATCGCATCGCGATGGCGATCGAGCTCCTGCGGCGTGGCGATCGACAAGATCACGCCACCGCTGCGCTCGAGAACTCTGAGGTGCGCCAGCGCATCGTTCTTCACCGCACCGCGCTCGGCCGCGAGATACGCGATCGCATCGATGCCGCGGCCGCGCAGCACGCGCGCGATCACGAAGCCGTCACCACCGTTATTGCCGGGGCCGCACACCACGGCGACGTGACCGCGCTTCGCCTCGAGCATGTCGATCGCCGCATCCGCGACGCCGCGCCCGGCGGTCTCCATCAGGGTGAACCCGGGGAGCCCGACCTCGTCGCTCGCGGCGCGATCGAGCGCCCGCATCTCCGCAGCAGTGACCACCGGCAACACGCGCGCAGCCTACACCCAAGATTTCGCGTGTTGGCTGCCGCTCGTCGGCATGTCGACTTCTTGATCCGGACGAAGACAGGCGGCCGATGGACGCGTTCGTTGCGTCGGCGGTGCATGCTCCTGTCATGGTTCCGCGCAGCCTCCGCCGATGGTTCGTCGCACACTTCATCGCGGATGTGCTGGTCGCTGTTCCTCTCATGATCGCACCGACCCATGTGCTCGCGTGGTTCGGCTGGACGACCGTGGACCCCGTCGCAACCCGGCTGGTCGCTGCCGCCCTGTTCGGCATCGGCATCGAGTCTTACCTCGGCCGTCGTGCGACCGCTGACGTGTTCCGCGCGATGCTAAATCTCAAGATCATCTGGTCTTCGACGGCCGTCGCGGCTTCGCTGTGGTCGATCATCGAAGGCGCGCCGCTCGCGACCTGGGGCGTGTTCGCGATCTTCGCCGTCTTCCTGGGGGTCTGGATCCGGTACCGAGTTGCACTGGCGTCGGAGGTCGGCTGATGCCCGCCGTGCGCGTACGCCTGCCAATGGCGCTACGCCAAGTGCCGCAGTTCGGGCAAAAACTCGCGGATCACGGCATCGACCTGCGCCGGACCGCAACGACCACGCTCCAGGTCAATGTCGGCAAGCTATGCAATCAAGCCTGCCACCATTGCCATGTCGAGGCTGGGCCGAAGCGGACCGAGATCATGCCGAGGCAGGTCGCCGCTCGCATCGTCGAGCTTGTCGCTCGTAGTCCGGGAATCACCACGGTCGATCTCACCGGAGGCGCGCCGGAGCTCAACCCTCACTTCACCTGGCTCGTCGATGAGGTCCGGCGGCTGGGCCGTCACGTTATCGATCGCTGCAACTTGACCGTGCTGTTCGAACCGGGAATGGACGACCTCGCGGAGTTCCTCGCCGCACGCGATGTCGAGATCATCGCGAGCCTGCCCTGCTACAGCGAACGCAACGTCGAGGAGCAGCGAGGGCATGGCGTGTTCGCGATGAGCATCGCCGGGCTCCGTCGGCTCAACGAGCTGGGCTACGGAACCGGTGGCGTGCGCAAGCTGAACCTCGTCTACAATCCGAACGGCGCGTTCTTGCCGCCGGACCAGGCCAGTCTCCAGGCCCGATACAAGGCGGAGCTCGCGGACCGTCACCAGATCACGTTCGATCAGCTGTTCACGATCACGAACCTTCCGATCGCACGATATGCGGATTATCTCGACGCGCAGGGCAAGTTCGACGAATACATGAGCCTGCTCGTCACGCACTTCAACCCGCTCGCGGTGAGCGGCGTCATGTGCCGCTCGCTGATCAGCGTCGGCTGGGACGGCGCGCTCTACGACTGTGACTTCAACCAGATGCTCGAGCTCCCTCTCGGAGCGGCGAGGACCATCTTCGAGCTCGATTCCGTCGACCTCGAAGGCGAGTCGATCGCAACCGGGCCACACTGCTTTGGCTGCACCGCCGGCGCGGGGTCGAGTTGCGGAGGGAGCCTGATGTGAGCGAACCCGCGATCGGAGTGCTCGGGGGGAGCGGATTCTACGATCTTCCGGGCGTGACGAACGTCGAGACCAAGGCGATCGAGACGCCGTTCGGCCCTCCTGCCGACGCGCTGACCGTGGGCACGTTCGCGGGCAGGCGCGTTGTCTTCCTGCCACGCCACGGTCGCGCCCACCGGCTACTACCGACGGAGGTCAACGCACGTGCGAACCTGTATGCGCTCAAGCTGCTCGGTGCGACGCACGTCGTCTCGATTTCCGCCGTCGGCTCGCTGCGCGAGGCCATCGCGCCAGGCGATGTGGTGGTGCCGCGGCAATTCATCGATCGCACCGTCGCGAGACCCTCGTCGTTCTTCGGTCAGGGTGTCGTCGCACACGTCAGCCTCGCCGATCCGGTCTGCGCGCTGACCGCGGACACCCTGGTCGACGCCGCCACAGTCGACGGCGGGCGCGTGCACCCGAGAGGTACCTACGTGTGCATCGAGGGTCCCCAGTTCGGCACGCGTGCGGAGTCCGAGCTGATGCGCGGCTGGAGCGCCGATATTGTCGGCATGACCAACCTCCCCGAGGCCAGGCTCGCGCGCGAGGCCGAGCTTTGTTACGCCACGCTCGCGCTGGCGACCGACTACGACTGCTGGCGCCCCCGTGACGAAGTTACGGTGACGGATGCGCTCGCGGTGTTACGCGCGAATGTGGACAAGGCGCGTCGGATCCTCGGCCATGCCCTCGCCGCCCTAGATCCAGCGCGCACCTGCGCGTGTCAGCGCAGTCTCGATGCCGCACTCGTGACGCCGCCTGAAGCGATCGACGAAGGGAGTCGGAGGCGGTTGAGCGTGATCCTCGCGCGCAGGCTTGCGGGTCCACGATGAGCGCCGCACTCTCGATCTGCATCTTCGCAAAGCCACCTGTCGCCGGCACCGTCAAGACCCGCCTTGCCGACGCGGAGCTCGCGGCTCGGCTCGCGCGTGCGTTCCTGCTCGACACCTGTGATTCGTTACGCGCGCTCGCATGGGCAGCCCCCATCCTCGCGACCACCGGCGATCTGGAACCCTCGCTCGCACGACGCGTGGAGATCCCGATCTGGCCGCAAGGAAGCGGCGATCTGGGTGCGCGGATCGAACGCGTGATGAGGCGCGCGCTGGAGTCCGCTGATGGAGCGATCGCGATCGGTGCAGACACCCCCGGGCTACCTCGGGAACTTCTGGTTCGTGCATGTGAAGCACTGACCCGGGCCGATGCTGCGATCGGCCCGACGGACGATGGCGGGTTTTATCTGCTCGCATTGCGTGCGTGCCCCGTCGGCCTGCTCGCAGACTTGCCGTGGAGCCGAAGCGACACGTTCGCGGCGACCCTCGAGCGGCTACGTTCTCGCGGGCTCCGCACCCTCGTCCTCGAGCCGTGGTTCGACGTCGACCGCCCGGCGGACCTCGAGCGGCTGCGCGCGCTGCTCTCGACGGGGGCGCTCGTCGCACCCGAGACGCTCGCGTTGATCTCGGCAACGAGCTCGCCATGAGGCCCGCGGGTCGCCGCGAGCTCGTGTTCGTCTACGACGCGGACAGCGGCACCTGGAGCAAGCTGTTCGATGCAGCGCACAAGGTGATCTCACCCGCGACGTATTCCTGCAGCCTGTGCGCGCTCACCTACGGCATGGTCTCGATGCGGCGCGAATGGGCACAGTTCGTCCGATCGCTTCCTCACGCCGTGCGCTTTGCCTACCGCGACGAGATCAGGCGCGAGCACGCGGTCGCTCCGCCCTTGCCTGCCCTTCTCGAGCGCCGCGACGGGGCGTGGATCACGCTACTCGACAAGCCGCAGATCGCAGCGTGCAAGAACGTCGACGAGCTGATCGCGCGGGTTCGTGAGGCCCTGACATGATCTCCGTGATCATCCCGTGCTGGAACGAGGCCGCGGTCATCGAGACCACGATCGCGAGTGCTCGCCTGATCGCGGACGAGGTGATCGTCGTCGACAGCGAGAGTCTCGACGGCACGGCGGCGCTCGCGAGACGGGCTGGCGCCACGGTCATCCAAGCGGCCCGCGGGCGAGGTGCTCAGCTCGCAGCTGGCGCAGTGGCATCGCGCGGCGACACGTTGCTGTTTCTCCACGCCGATGCGCAGCTCCCGTCGTCAGCGCGTCGGGCGATCGAGCGTGCGCTCTCCGATCCCACGATCGGCGGCGGCAACTTCAAGCTGCGGTTCGAACCCGCGGATCCGTGGGCCCGTGTGTTCGCTCGGTTCAACCACGAGCGCCGACGCTGGCTGCGGATCTATTATGGTGACTCGGGCCTGTTCGTCCGTCGCACGGTGTACGAGCAGATCGGTGGATTCCGGCCCCTCCCGATCATGGAGGACTACGACTTCGTGCGACGGCTGGAACGTGCGATCCGGACCGTCTACATCACGGATCTCGAGATCACGGCGAGTGCGCGACGGTTCGCTGCACGACCGCTGCGGACGCTCACGATCTGGACTGTGATCCAGACCCTTGCCTCGAGCGGCGTGTCCCCCCACCGGCTCGCACGTCTCTACGCGGATATCCGATGACGCCACCCCTGTATCACGAGGTCTCCGGCGACCGAGGCGCCGCAACGCCGGTCTTCTTGCTCCGCCCGCTGGCAGGAACAATCGCACTGTGGGGTGCGTTTCGCACCGAGCTCGCCTCGCAGCGCCAGGTGATCGTCTGCGAAGCGCGAGGAATCGGGCGATCGCCACCCGCGGCACTTCCGACCAGCACGCGGGGCATGGCGCGAGACGCGGCGGCCGTCCTCGATGGTCTCGGGCTTCGCCGGGCCCACGTGTTCGGGCTATCCCTCGGCGGCATGGTCGCGACCTGGCTCGCGCTCGATCGTCCGG
>JACCYD010000927.1 GCA_013696695.1 Deltaproteobacteria bacterium
GTCAGTACAAATGTACTGACGGGCCGAGGAGAGGGTGTCTGGATCGGTGCCACGCCGCTTCTCCACACCGGGGTTGATCGCATCGCGATTCACTTCTCCGGGGTTGATAGCGGTGCGATTCACACCCTCTGTAGTTGGGCCGTCAGTACAAATGTACTGACGGGCCGAGGAGAGGGCGTCTGGATCGGTGCCGCGTTTCTCGACACCGGGGTTGATCGCATTGATGACGACGTTGCCGCTCAATCCTCCGGGGTTGATGGCGCGGCCCGCTGCGTCCGCCGAGCGGACACCGCCGTGGTCCGCGCCGCCATTTTTCTCTCCGGGGTTGCTGGCGGTGCGATTTACAGTAGTTGGGCCGTCAGTACAAATGTACTGACGGGCCGCGGAGAGGGTGCCTGGATCGTTGCCGCGCTTCGCAACACCGGGGTTGATGCCGCGGGCCGCGGTGTCCGCCGGCTGGACACGGCCGACACCGTCGATCATGTCGACACCGACGAGCGCGTCGTCGATTGCCGGCAGGCTGCCCTGAGCAAACGGCTCGGCGGCATTCGGCCCGTCGATGTTGTCCGGTTCGTCCGGCTCGTCCTCGGCTTCGTTGCGCAGCATGGCCGTGGCGGTGACGAGCGAGGCGATGACCTCGACCGCCCGGATCGGGACCGCCTTGTCGCTGAGTGCCTTGGTGACGGCCGCGGTGATGTCCTCGCGCGATCCACCCGCGAGGCGCGCGGCTTCGGCGCCGGCCTCCGCGAGATCGTAGGAATCGCCGAACAGATCGCGCAGCGGGGCGACCAGCTTTCGATCGAGCCGGCGATCGCCCTTCTTCGGTCGGCCGCCCTTGCGGAGCTTGCGATCGTCCGCGCTGTCATCTCCCGGTTCGAGCTCGCTCTCGGTGGCGTCGGCCTCGGCCGCCGGCTTGCGCGGTGACAGCCGGCACCATACGAGGTGCCCGGCGAGACACATCTGATCGAGCCAGGTCGGATCGTAGTTGCAGATCCGCGACGGCAGGATCTCGCGCTCCCACGCACCCGACGCGGTCTCGAAGCCTTGGAGCTGCTCGACGATCTGCGCGAGGCCATCCGCGCCGATCAGCTGGCGGTTCTTCGCGACGCGCTGCCAGCGAAACAGGAACCGCTGCAACGCGGCGGCGCTCACCGGCTCGATCTCCTTGCGGAGGCGCGCCAGCGTCATGCGATGAATGCGCGCGAGCACGCGGCGATTGCACCACTCGATGTCGTGAAGGGCGGCGCTGTCGCTCGCTCGATCGAGCGCCTCGCGCGCGGTGCTCGACGCACGTCCACCACTGCCCACTCTGAAAAATCCCCGCATGATGCCGCCGTCGGCTTCGAGGGCGAGCACGGCATCGACGACATCGGCGATGCGGAGGCCGAGCTCGGCGGCAAGCGCGCGCGTCGACACCGGGCCGCGATGATCGAGGTGCGCACCGACCAGCTTGACGATCGCGCTCTCGCGATCCTTGTCGAACTTCGCGAACGCCGGCGTCTCGATCATCGGCGCGCACGCGACGGCCTCGCCGAGGATCGCGCGCGCGGCCCCGAGCTTCTCGGTGGCCACCCACCCAGCGTGCTCGACGCCCTCGGACATCCAAGTCAGCCGGCACGCACGGCTGGATCCAGCAAGATCTTCGAACCAATCTGCCGCATGAGCCTCCATGCGGAGTCCCATGTCCTCCGGGACGATCCACAACCCGAGCAACGCGTCGTGCAGCTCGTCGACATCGCGCACGACGGGGGCGACCTCTTCAGTGGCCGCTGTGATCGCATCCTCGTCGAGCGCGCCGATCTGATCATCGACGGTGTTCGCCCGGTTCGACAGACCGCGCCGCATCACCACGGCGCGCGTGCGGCGCTCCTCGAGCGGGGCATCGTCGAGATATGCGTACGGGTTCGCGTTGAGCATCTCGTGCGAGAGCGGGCTCGGCTCGACGGTGTCGCGCGCGACGATGCGAATGTCGCCGCGCTCGAGGCGCTCGATCAGCGTCTGGAACCCCTCGATGTCCATCGCCTCGACGAGGCAATCGCGGATGGTCTCGAACACCAGCGGGTGGTCGGGAATCTCGCGATCGCCGGGCATGCCGGGCAGCGAGCCGGGCAGGTTCTCGGGGCACGCCTGCGCCGCCGGGAACACCACCGAGAGCGTGTCGGCCGCGCGCATCTTGATCAGGTGCGGCGGGACCTTCTTACCGGCCCTGCGGCGGAGCACGACGAGCGAGCGCGTGACGTTCCACCGCCACCGGATCTCGAACATCGGCCGGTCGAGCAGCGCCTGGATCAAGGTGTCCTGCGCCGAGCTCGCCTGCACGAAGCTGAACACGGTCTCGAGCGCGAAGCTGTGCGGCTGGCCGAGCGAGATCACGATGCCGTCGTCGGTGGCCGCGGCCTGGAGCTCGAAGTCGAACGTCACGCAGAACTTCTTGCGCAGCGCGAGGCCCCACGCGCGGTTGATCCGCCCGCCGAGCGGCGCGTGAAGGACGAGCTGCATGCCGCCGGCTTCGTCGAAGAAACGCTCGGCCACCAGCACGTCGTTGCGCGGCAACACGCCGAGCGCGACGCGACCTGCGACCAGGTACGCGA
>JACCYD010000938.1 GCA_013696695.1 Deltaproteobacteria bacterium
TTCTCGCACTCGGTCTCACGGCCTGCGGTACCGACGCCACGGAGCCCCCGATCGACCCGCCGGAGGCTCGTGCGACCTGGTACCAGGACGTCGCGCCGATTCTCGCGGGGCACTGCATGACGTGCCACCAGGACGGCGGCATCGCGCCGTTCGTTCTCACGGACTACGACAGCGCGAAGGAGATGGCCGGGGTCGCACTCGACGCGATCGATCGCGGCGTGATGCCACCGTTCGATGCGCGCGAAGCTGACGACTGCACGCCGCGGTTCGACTGGGTCGATGACCCGCGCCTGTCGGACACCCAGAAGACGATCCTCCAGAACTGGGTGGACGACGGTTATCCGCTCGGCGAGGTTGCCGAGATTCCGGGCATCCCGAACGCGGATCTCACGAACCCGTCGATGCGGCTAACGCCCACCACGGGCTACGCGACCAGCGGAGATCGCGACGAGTTCATCTGCTACGTGCTCGACCCGGGCAACACGCAGCTGCAGTGGCTCACCGGTCTGCAGGTGTTGCCGGATAACGATCAGGTCGTTCACCACGCGGTGATCACCGAGGTGGCGCCCGGCGCCGATCAAGATGCGCTGCTCCAGCGCTCCGGTGGCGTCGGTGTGCCGTTCGATTGCGGCACCGTCGGAACGCCGACCGACTTCGTTGTCCACATCTGGACGCCGGGCAACCAGCCGATGTCGACCAGCGATCAGATCGCGGTGCCGATCGTCGCCGGCGCGAAGCTCGTGATGCAGATCCACTATCACCCCGCCGGCTTGGTTCACGCGCCCGACAAGACGGCGATCGATCTCCGGTTCTCGCAGACCTGGCCGCAGCGCATGTACTTCGTGACCGCGCTCGGCAACGCGTTCGAGGCGCCGACGCTGCTGCCTGGCCCGGGCGACGTCAACGGCACACCGGAGTTCCTGATCCCGAAGAACGTCGCGAACCACACCGAGCACATGCGCGTCACCATCCCCGACCTCGGCGAGCTCACCGATGTTCGCCTGTTCTCGGCGAATCCGCACATGCACCTGATCGGGACGTCGATCAACGCGACCATCGAGCGGCCCGCGCCACGCGGTGGCGACCCGCAGACCGAGTGCCTCGCGAACGGCGGCTGGAACTTCGACTGGCAGCGCACGTATACGTACGACGCCCCACTCGACAAGCTGCCGACGATCGCAGCCGGTGACGTCGTCGACATCAAGTGCGGCTGGAACAACACGATCGAGAACCCGTTCGTGCAGCGCATGCTCGAGGACTCGGGCCTGTCGCAACCGATCGACGTCACGCTCGGCGAACAGACCACGAACGAGATGTGCCTCCAGATCTTCGGTCTGTCGCTGCCGGCGCCGGCCGAGCCGGCGTCGAACAAGCCCTACCCGACGACGATCGAGTTCCCGGCGGCGCTGGCGCAGATGCGCGTCAACCCGGACATGCTGCAGTAGTCAGCTCATCGCGAACAGCACGCGGACCATCGTCGCCAGCTCCTTCGCGACCATCGGCCAGCCGGCCCTCGACGCACCGCTGTGGCCGTACATGCCGGTGAGATGTACGCGGGGATCGGCGTTCGCCAGCGCGCTGCCGAGCGCTTGCGAGTGCTCGCACGGGATGACGTCGTCGTCGATGCCGTGCACGAGATCGACGCGGCAGGTGATCCGCGGCAGATACGGGCGCGGATCGAGCTCGCGATCGTCGAACCGCGACAGCGCCTCGAGCGCGAGCGGAGCTGCTCCCGGACGCGCGCCGATGCCGACGAGGAACAGCTCGCGAACCGCCTCGGGAAGACTCGGCGCCAGCCGCTCGGCGATCGCGACGAACTCGGTACCGACCTTGAGCTCCGGACGGCCCCACGTGGCCTCGACGTAGCGGCGCCAGCCGTCGACCAAGGCGGGGCGATCCTGGCAGTCGATCAGCTCGAGCAAGTTGAGCAACACGACGGGCTGGTTCAGCGGATCCCGCGAGCCTTTCCGGCCGCCTTCGATCTCGCCGGTCAGGCAGAACTTCATCATCTCGCGAAAATCGGAGTAGCCGCCGAACACCACGAGCCGCTCGACGCGATCGGGGTGCTCGGCCGCAGCCGCGAACGCGAGCAGCGAGCCGAACGAGATCGAGAACACCGCGGGCTTCTGCGGCGACCATCGCGGCATCGCGAGCAACACGCGTGTGAAGTCGCGTTTCGCGCGATCGCTCGGGGTCAGCGCCAGGTAATCGGGAATGTACGGGGCGACGACCGTATGACCGGCGCGCGCCAGGATCCGGCAGAACCGATCCAGTCGTGGAT
>JACCYD010001300.1 GCA_013696695.1 Deltaproteobacteria bacterium
TCGACGTCCCGATCGGCCAGTAGACACTCGCGACGCACACGACCCTGTCGACGCTCGGCATGCGCCGTGGTCGCGGTGCCGCTCGATGACGTCGAGGCGCGCGACGATCGCACCGCTCGAACGTCACGGGTTGATGATCGTGTAGACGAAGTCGCGCGGCGCGCGGCCGTGACATCCCGTGCACGTGCCATCGCCTTGCCCGTTCGCGACATTGCCGTCGCGCGTGCCTTCGTACCAGTACCAGCTGTTGCCGCCGATGGTTTCGTCCATCTTGCGATACACGGCGTAGACGATCGAATCGTCGCTCTCGAACACTTCCTTGACCGACGCTGCGCCGATCGAAAAATCGGCGTCGCCGCTCGCGGCAGCAACCAACGCATCGTTGCTGCAGATCCGGTTCGGGCCGTGGCCGGATCCGGGCGCCGGCGGATGCCGCTCCGGCTCGCACGACCAGCTCAGGTAGTGCCCCGCTTCGATCCAGGTGTGGATGTCGTCCTGACCGCGCGGCGGGAGCTGCGGATCGTCGACGAGATCCCCGAAGCTCGGCGACCCCGGATCACTACTACAGGCCGCGAGAACCAGAAACATTGCGGAACGCATGACCGTGCCTACGTCGGCGGTGCGCTCCGGTAACCGGCCAGGTAACCGGCGTACTCTCGGGACACTATGCCCACTGCTGCACTCGGGATCCTGTTCGTCGTCATCGGCTTCGCCGCCATGTTCCTGATGTATCACCTGTGGGGATACCCGTTCGACAAGCAGACCCGAACGAGCACCGCGCCGAAGTGGGCGATGCTGTTGCACCGGCTCCTCGGCTACGCGTTCGCGGTCATCTACCTCCTGCTGATGTGGAAGATGGTGCCGCGGCTCTGGGAGTACCAGGTCGAATTTCCGGCGCGCACCGTCGTGCATATCTGCGTCGGGTTCGGCATTGGCTTCCTGCTGCTGATCAAGATCCTGATCATGCGGTTCTTCCGTCACTTCGAGGAATGGATGCCGTACCTCGGCACCGCGATCATGCTCGGCACGATCATCCTGATCGGGCTCTCGATCCCGTACGCGTTCCAGGAGCGTCAGCTCGCGGAAGCCGCGCTCGGCGAGCAAAACCGGATTCGCGTCGCGCAGGTGCTGCCGACTGCGAACCTGCCCCAAGGCGCACCGACGCCGGCCCAGCTGTCGACACGCGATTCGCTCGAATCCGGTCGCGATGTCCTGCTCGACAACTGCGTCAAGTGTCACGACCTCAAGACAGTGCTCGCGAAGCCGCGCTCGCCATCGGGGTGGTGGCAGACCGTCGAGCGCATGAGTGACAAGCCGGCGCTATTCGATCCGATCACCGAGCGCGAGACGTATGACGTCACGGCGTATCTGATCGCGATCACGCCCGACCTCCAGAAGTCGACCAAGCAGAAAAATCAGCAGCAGGTCGCGCGCGACATCGCAGTCTCGACGGCCGCAATCGTGATCGCGTCGCCGGGGACCACGCCCGAGCCAGGTGTCGGCTCTGCGGAGCCCACGAAGCCGGCAACGCCGGTCGATCTCGCGAAGGCGAAGAAGACCTATGAAGAGGTCTGCGCGCAATGCCACGACCTGGAAGAAGTCACCAAGGCACCGCCGAAGACCGCCGCGGATTCGCGCATGATGATCCAGCGGATGATCAAGGACAACGAGGCCGAGCTGACCGCGGATCAGATCGAGCTGGTCGCGGCCTGGCTCGACACCGAGTTCGTCGTCAAACGGAAGTAGCTCCCCGGGTTGGTCGTGGCAGAGGCGCCCGCCGAGCCCTGGCGCACGGCTGCGTTATTCAAGGCTTCGAGATCGTGTGCGCCCTAGAGGCATGTAGCGTGCACATGCGCCACAGAATGTCGTCCTGGAAAGGCACCGAAACACCGCGTCATGACTGAGGTGGGATCGGGTGCGAGTCCATAAATGCTCGCAGCCGATTGTACCTGTCGCGACTGCTGTGTCTGATCCACGGTGCCGGCGGCGGTCAGGGGTCCCGGTCGACGAGACACGCATGGAATCAAAGAACACCGACCTTCCTTTCGAGCTCGATGACGAAGACCCGATCCCGACCCTCACGGTCGTTGCGGGTCGCGACATCTTGGTCGTCGACGATAACCAGACCAACCTGATCGCGATCGAAGCCGCGCTGCTGCCTCTCGGGCGCCCGTTGATCCTCGCGCACTCGGGCATCGAAGCGCTCGCGCGTCTACTCGAGCAGGACTTCGCGCTGATCATCCTCGACGTCGCGATGCCCGGGCTCGATGGCTTCGAGACCGCGAAGCTGGTGCGGTCTCGCGAACGCAGTCGCGCGACGCCGATCATCTTCGTCACCGGCATGTCGTGGCAGGACGATGCCGTGCTGCGCGGCTACGAGCTCGGCGCGTTCGACTTCCTCGTCAAGCCGATCAGGCCCGAGATGCTGCGCGCGAAGGCGCTCGTGTTCGTCCAGCTGCAAGAGCGCACGCTGGAGCTGCAGCAGAAGGCCAACGAGCTGCGCCGCGAGCAAGCTCGCAACCACGAGCGCGAGTTGGTCTCGCAGCGCAAGCGGTTCGAGGCCGAAGTCCTCGAGAAACAGATGGCGCAGCTCGCCGAGACCGATCGTCGCAAGGACGAATTCCTCGCGATCCTGTCCCACGAGCTGCGCAATCCGCTGCAGCCGCTGCAGACGGCGGTCGAGGTGCTCGAGCACGATCCGAACGCACCGGTGCCGGCTCGCGTGCGCGGCATCATCCAGCGCCAGGTCCATCACATCACGCGGCTGGTCGACGACCTGCTCGATATCGCACGCCTCAACGCCGGCAAGCTCGAGCTGCGGCGCGAGCCGATCTCACTCGATGCGATCGTCGAGGAATCCGTGCAGGCCTGCCGCACCGGCCTCGAAGCGCGGCGCCACTCGGTCGAGGTCGTCGACGGCGACACCGCCGTGATCTATGGCGATCCGATCCGGCTGGTACAAGTCCTCGTCAACCTGTTGTCGAATGCGATCAAGTACACCGAGCCCGGCGGCAAGCTTCGCATCGAGCAAGGCACCGACGGCACACACGGCTACATCCGCGTGATCGACAACGGCAAGGGCATCCCCACGGTGCTGTTGCCCACGATCTTCGACATGTTCGTGCAAGAGCGCACCACCTCCGACGGTGCGGGTGGCCTCGGGCTCGGCCTCGGTCTGGTCAAGCGGCTGGTCGAGATGCACGGCGGTGACGTCCGCGCCACCAGCGCTGGGACGGGGACGGGCTCGACGTTCGAGATCCGGTTCGCCCTCGCCGATGCGAAGGTCCTCGAGCGATACAAGCCGCGGCCCACCAACAAGAGCGCGCAGGATCGACCGCTGCGAGCGATGGTCTGCGACGACGCGCCGGATCTCCGCGACCTGGTCGCCGATCTGCTGCGGCTGCGGGGTCACTCCGTGATCGTCGTCGAGGATGGCCCCTCCGCGGTCTCGACCGCCTCGGAGGGCAACCTCGATGTCGCGTTGATCGATATCGGCCTTCCCGAGATGGACGGCTACGAGGTTGCTCGCCAGATCCGCAAGGTCGTCGGCACCAAGATCCGCTTGATCGCGATGACCGGCTACGGCCAGGCCAGCGATCGCGCCGCGGCATTCGCCGCCGGCTTCGATGCCCACATCGTCAAACCCGCAAGCGCCGACAAGATCCTGGGCGCGCTGTACGGAGATTCCAGAGAACCCGTCCCCTCGGGGGGTCCGAGGACGCGAGCCGAAGAAGAGGACACATGAGCACTGCCGAGACCAAGACCGCCGCCAACGGAAACGGAAAGACGAAGGTGACGCCCGGGGGGGCGCCCATCCTCGATCATCGTCACATCCTGTCGGCGCTGCGCGCGTTCAAGCGCGGCGACTTCAGCGTCCGCATGCGAGAAGACCTGACCGGCGTCGACGGTCAGATCGCCGAGACGTTCAACGAGATGGTCGAGCTCGTGCGATCGATTCGTGACGAGGCGAGCGACGTCTCGCAAGCCGTCGGGAAGGCCGGCCAGGCTGCCAAGCGCATGCGCCGCCTGAATGCGGCTGGTGGCTGGGCCGAGTACGTGTCGGCCGTCAACGAGGTGATCCAGGATCTCTCCGGTCACGCCAACGAGATCGCCCGCGTCGTCTCCGCCGTGGCTCGTGGTGACCTCGAGCAGACGATGGAGATCGATGAAGGCGGCCACGGCCCGCGCCGCGGCGAGTTCTTGCGCCACGCGAAGATCGTCAACGGCATGGTCGCCCGGCTCGCCCAGTTCGGCTCCGAGGTGACGCGCGTCGCGCAGGAAGTCGGTGGCGAAGGCAAGCTCGGCGCGCAGGCCCGCGTGCAAGGCGTGTCCGGCGTGTGGAAGGACCTGACGGACTCCGTGAATCTGATGGCGTCGAACCT
>JACCYD010000999.1 GCA_013696695.1 Deltaproteobacteria bacterium
GGTCGTCGCCCTGCTTGCGCGGCAGATGGCCCGAACCCTTCCACTGCGCCTGGAGCGCTTTCAACTTCTCGGCGGTCGCGCCCCAGTCGGTCGATTCGGCGAGCTGCTCGGCCTCGGCGATCAACGCCTCCTTGACCTTGGTGACCTCGTCGAACTTCTCCTGCTCGACGGCACGGTTGCCGCGAACTTTCTCGTAGACCTGGTCGCAACCTGCTTTGAACGTGTCCCACAGCTCCTTCGAGCGCTTCTGGGGCAGCGGCCCGATCTCTTTCCACAGCGCCTGCAGGCCGCGGAGGCGATTGCCGAGATCCGACGGCACCGGCTCGGCGTCGTAGAGCTCCTTCGCGGTCGAGATCAGCGCCTCGGCCTTCGGCACGTTGCCCCAGCGCTCCCAGTCCTCGGCCTCGCGAGCTTCACTCACCCGGATCACGAGCTTGCCGCGCACGTCGCGATAGCGATCGGCGAGCGCATCGCGCTCGGCAGCCGGCACCTTGCCGATCTGATCGAACGACTTTCCAGACTGATTGAGCACGCGATCGATCGCCCTCATGTCGGGCTTGGCGTCCGCCGCGAGCTGCTCCATGTCGGTGACCATCGCGCGGAGGCTCTCCGCGATCGCGACGCCGCGCTCGGCATCTTCCTTCTGGCGTACCTCGCGATCGGCTTGCTGCGTTGCCCGCCGCGCATCCTCGTCGGCGCGGTACTTGTCGCGCTCGTCACGACGCGCCTTGGCTTCCGCCTCGCGCGCCTCGCGCTTCGCATCCGGCTCCATGTCGCGCACGTAATCGTCGGCTTCGGGTGGCCGCGGCGTGCGCTCGGTCGGCTCGCCTTCCGGCGGCCGCGGGGTGCGCTCGGTACGCTCGGCCAGCGCGCGATCGCGATCCGCCTGGGCCTCGCGCTCGATCGCGCGAAGCTCGTCGGCGCCGCGCGATTGCTCCTCGTGGATCTGCTTGCGCTTCCAGAACCGCGCGCACGCTTTCGAAAATCTTTCATCACCTTCGTCTGGCTCGCCGAGCAGCGCCCACGCCACCTCGGCCTTCTTCACCAGCTCGGTGGCCTTCGCGAACTCGTACGTCTCGGTGACGCCCTCGACCTCGCGCAGCAGCTGCGCCCGCTCCGCGCGCTTGCGCTTGACGTCGTCGGGCACACCGGGCTTCTTCGCCTTCTCGGCGTCCTGGATCTCGCTCACGATCTTGCGCGCCTTCTGGCGCACCGCCTTGTTCTTGGCCTTCTGCGCGACGTTCTCGAGGCGATCGACATCGTCGAGGCGCTCGACCGCCGCCAGCCCGACTTCCTTCAGCGTGGTGTCGATCGCGAGGGCACGCAGGACGTCGCCATCGTCGATCCGCGCGACCGCGGCCGTGCGCAGATCTTGTGCCGCTTCCGATTTCGCGAGTGCGGCGAGCGCGCGCGGATCGCGCAGCTCGCCGAACGCGCGCTTGCGGATCGTCGCGAGCTCCGCGCCCACGACGACGTCGACCAGCGCGCGCTGATCGCCGAGCTTGATGATGCCGGACAGCGCGTTGCCCGCGTGGTCGGCATCGTCGCTGCACGCCGCCGAATGCCACAGCTCGGCCGCACGTTCACCCGCGTAATCACGCAGGCTCCGTTCCGGCTCCACGGCGGCGAGCTCGGCGAGCACGGCGGGTTGATCGATCTTCTCGATCGCGATGCGGCGCACGCCGATATCGCGATCGGACTTGGCGATCTGGATCAGGGTGGTAGCGTCGTCGCGCGTCAGAGACCTCACGGCCTCGGTGCGAACGCGGACATCGCTATGGCGATACTTGGGGCGAAAGAAATCAGCAATCCCCATGGGGTGCGGGAATCTATGCTCAACCCCCCCTAACGACAAGCATGGGTGGCCGAAGACATCGGGGCCGAAGTCCGCGCAGTCGTAGTAGTTTCTGGCTGTGAAGTCCTGGTCCTGGTTGGTGGTGCTCGCCGCGTGCGGCGATAACGGGCGTGTTCTCGAGCCGCCGGTCGCAACCGACCCGCTCCAGGAGCCGCCCGCGAACACGGGCGGCTTCACGATCCAGATTCCCGAGACCTCGCTCGCCCCCGGGGAAGAGATCGAACCGTGCTGGATCTTCCCGCTCGAGCTCACCGGGCCGTCGCATGTCGTCGGCGGCGCCGTGCTTCACACGCAGCCGGGCATGCACCACGGGAACATCACGACGCGCCGCAAGACGGGCGAAGGCTTTCGCGAGTGTCCACCGAACGACGGCGATCCGGGCACCGACGTGATCAGCGGCAACGGCAACGTGCTGTTCGGATCGTCGACCCAGATCTCCGGTGACGAATGGTATCGGTTCGCGGACGGCGAGGGCTACCGGGTCCGCGATGACTACGAGCTCGTCGCGCGGATGCACTTTCTCAATCCCACCGATCAGGAGCTCGTGCTCGCACCGAGCTACGAGTGGTTCACGATCGACGAAGCGACGCTGATCAACGAGCTCGGCGCGTTCATCTGGATGTTTCAGGGCTTCGAGATTCCGCCGATGTCGACGACGACGGTGACGGCCGACTGCAGCTTCACCGGCAACCACCCGATGCACGTCGTCTCGCTGCTGCCGCACATGCACAAGCTCGGCACCTCGCTCGACGCGACGTTTGTCGGCGGGCCGTTCGACGGCGAGAAGTTCCTCGACTCGCCCGGCTACGATCCCGACAACGGCGTGCTCACGCAATACGACCCGCCCGTCGACCTCGGCCCCGCAGACGGCATCACGT
>JACCYD010001004.1 GCA_013696695.1 Deltaproteobacteria bacterium
CTCTCGCGGCGTTCTCGCCGGGGACGCTGATCGCAGCGATCGATCGCGAGGCACGCGCGGTCGCTGCGATCGCCGGCGGTGACGGCGGCGTCCAGCGCGCCTCGACGGCGACCACCGCGCTGTCGCAGCACTGCCCGTGCGGCGAACGAGTCCCCAAGCGTCTGGGCGATCGAGTCCACGCCTGTCCACGCTGTGATCTGCGCGGCGACCGCGACGATGTCTCGGCGATCCTCGCCTCGTTCGTCGTGCTCGCCGAGCACGGCGTGCCGGCGTCTGCGCGCGTCGACTATCCGGCAGCGCAGGACGCGCTCGGCGAGATCCGGCGCGCGCTTCGTTCCACATATCTGGGGTGGCAAGACACCCCGTCCGAGTCAACTGGCCTCTCGGCCCGCGATGGATCGTTCGTCGCGTGGTCGACGCCCACACCTGACGCTGTCGTGGTGGCTCGGCGAAACGTTGGCATGGCCGCGTGCTCAACCCTGCATGAGACCGGTAGTCGCCGGACCACGGCAGAGCGTGCGCGATGGCGAACCAACATGTCCCCGTACGACCCCAGGTCGCACTTACGGGACAACTCTTAGGCATGGCGAAGCGTCGAGATGTCGAAGCAGCCGTCGACAACGAAGACGACGACGTCGCGGATGACCAGCGGCACAACCAGATACCGACCGTCGGGCTCTGGATCCTCCGTGCGAGTGCCGCGCCGATCGCGGTGATCTTTCGCCGCGGGCCGACGAAGCAGGTGCGGCTGGTGCGCTGGGACCTGCGCACCGACGACTTTCAGCGCGGTCAGTGGATGGCCGCGCGCGCCTACGCGGATCGATCCCGCATCTCGCCGGATGGCGTCTACGTCGACTACGTCGGGATCCGGCGTGGCAACGAGTGGCGAGCGATCGCGAAGGTGCCGTACTTCACGCCGCTCGCGGTGAGGGAGCCGACCGGCTGGGTGTCTCCGACCAGCACCGCGCTGCCGCCCTGGTTGCTGCACTCCGGGCCTCTGTGGCCGCAGGAGCCTCTCGACGGCTGGCAGCCCGTCGCCGAGCCCGGTGCCTATCCGCTCCACAAGCCACACCCCACGATCCCCGATCTCGTGCTGCAGCGACGCGACGCGCGGCCGGTGATGGATGGCTATGCCAGCTGGACCGATCGGCACGCGTACGACTACCGGCTGTTCGATGCTCGCGGTGACGTCGAGCACGACCTCGGCACCGCGGACTGGGGTGACTGGCATCCGTCGGGTGATCTCGCGGTCGCGCGCGAAGGGCTGATCACGCGGATTCCGATGTTACGGCGCGCGCCGGGCGAGGCACGCGTGATCGCCGATTTTAACGGCGAGACGTTCGAGAAGCTGCCGCCGCCCCCGAGAGCGCTGGTCTGGTAGCTGCGAATTCGCGGCGAAAGCTGCCCGCGATCCACGGGCGCGTTAGTATCGCGCCGATGAAGTGGATCGCCTGCCTCGTGCTGGTCGCCGCGTGCGGCGCCGGAGATGACACGTCCGACGGCGCGCGGGCGAAGTGCGCCTTCGGTGGCCAGCTCAACGATTGTCCCGATGCCGAGAAGACGCCGCAAGGCTCGTGCTGGCGGCTGGTCGATTGTGGTGCGATTCCGATCGACGTCGAGGATCCGAACAACGAGAACGCGTTCGACTGGGGCGTCTGCGTCGATGCGATCGAGGATCTGACGGCGGATCGCGAGCGACTGGTGATCGAATGCATCGCGGCCTCGACCTGCGACGAGCTCCGCACGAACAGCTTCTGCTTCGAGCTGGGCCAATGAGGATCCTCGCAGGTCTGGTCCTCGCCACGCTCGCGGCCACCAAGCTCGCCGCCGCGCAACCCGCCGACGTCCCCGGGATGATCAAGTTCGTCGAGACGCAGCCTACCGACATGGACAAGTCGGCGTGGAAAGAGAAGCGTCGCGATGCCGCGCGCCGGCTCGGTCAGAGCAAGGACAAGCGCGCGGTGCCGGTGCTGATCAAGCTCGCCGACACCGAGACGTTCGACATCATCGGCGAGATCGCGATCGAAGGGCTCGGCAACCTCGGCGATCAAGTCGCGGTTCCGGTGCTGCAGAAGATCGCGAACGATGCGGCGCGCGAGAAGCCGCAGCGCGATCTCGCGAAGAAGGCGCTCGGCAAGCTCGGCGCGGCGACGACGCCCCCGAAGCCGGGCACGGGCACCGGCACGACCGGCACCGGCACGACCGGCACCGGTACGACGGGCACGACGGGCACGGG
>JACCYD010001015.1 GCA_013696695.1 Deltaproteobacteria bacterium
GAGCTGGCCGGCCGATCGGGCTACCGATCGTGCAACCCGGAACGCCGACCGCCGTCGGGGACCTCGACACCCCGACGATCCAGTTCACGGTGCGGCAGGCGATCACGCGGCTCCGCTACTGCTACGAGCGAGGCCTGGTCAGCGACCCCGACCTGTCCGGCATCGTGGTGGTGAAGTTCGTCATCGCGCTCGACGGGGCGGTGACGCGCGCAACCGCGACGGGCGTCGACGCCGAGGTCGCGTCGTGCGTGGCGAACGTGATCCTGGGTCTCGAGTTTCCGAAGCCGACCGGCGGTGATGTCGAGGTGACGTACCCGTTCGCGTTCGAGCCGGCTCAGTAAGAGGCTACTTCTCGGCGGCCTTGTCGCCCTTCTTCTCGAGGCGGGAGACGGCGGCCTTGACGTCCTTGTCGCTGCCGCACTTCTGCATCGCGGGCATCAGCTCCTTGACCCGCGCCATCATCTTCTCTTCCAGAGCCTTCGGCAGCAGCTTGCCGCTGGCCTTGGCCTCGTTCGCCAGCTTGACCGCGTCGGCGTTGGTATCGACGACACCGTTGACGGCCGCGGCCATCTTTCCGCAGTTCTCTTTGTTCTGAACGATCGCGTCCACGAACTTGCTGAAGAAGGCGAGCAGCTTCTCGCCGTCAGCCTGCGAGATCTCGTCGCGCTTCTTCTTCTCGTCAGCGACCGCCGAGGTCGACACGCCGAGCACCACCAAAAAAGCCAAGACGCGTAGCAAGGTCATGCGTTCGACCATGCCACACGTCTTGGGGGGTGGGGGAGCGTTTTAGTGGATCTCGATCATCCGCACGCGGTTGTAAGGGACTTGATCGCCACGGCTTCCGTCCGCGACGTAGACGAAGCTGCCGTCGGGCCGCGCGGTCAAACCTTCGAGGCCGAACAGCTGCGCCTGGAGCGGGTCGTCGTGATCGAGGAAGCCGCCCGTGCCGTTACCGGCGACCGTCTCGACGTTGGATCCCACCACGCGGCGGACCCGGAAGTTCGACAGGTCGGTGAAGTACACGGCGCCACCGGCGACGACGAGGCCCTGCGGCCGGTTGAGCATTGCGGAAGCGCCAACGCCATCGGCGAAGCCGGCCTGACCACTGCCCGCGATCGTGGTCACGTTGCCGGCGAGATCGACGCGGCGAATCCGGTGATTGTCGAAGTCGGCGACGACGAGCGCGCCATCTTGCACCGCCATGCCGTACGGCGCGGAGAACTTCGAGATCGAACCGTCGGCCATGCCGGCACTGTCCCAGGTGCCCGCGATCACCGCGGCGACACCGGACGAGGCGTCGACCGCCTGGATCACGTGATGCTGGTAATCGGAGATCGCGACGCGGCCGTCCGGAAGCACCGCGATGCCGCGCGGTCGGCCCATGTTCTCGGCGAGCACCGAGGCGACGCCATCCTTGTACTTCCACACCGTGCCCGTCATCGGACCCTGCGTGCCGCTCGTCGAGTTGCAATCGGTGGTGACGTACAACGTGCCGTCGCTACCGAACGCCATCGCGAACGGGCGGCGGAAGTTGGGTTGATTGATCAACGTGCTCGTCTCGCCGCTATCGGGATCGACGACGCGCACCTTGTTGTTGTCGAAGTCGGCGACGTAGAGCCGGTCATCGGGGCCGTAGACCACGTTGACCGGGTTGTTGAAGCGCGCGGTGCCGCGCTCGCCATCGACAAATCCGGTCTCCGCGTGCCCCGAGAGTGTCGACACACCATCGGTGAACGGCGGCGCACCATCATCATCGCCTCCACCCGGACCCATGGGGCCGTCTGCGGCGCACGCTGCAAGGGAGAGCAAAGAGATCATCAATGCCTTCATAAGTGTTTTCCCTTGCTGCATCAGACATGCCCGTAGAAAGCCACGGAGTTTGGCGATGATGCAGACGCCGCGACAGCCACGCACGTACAGCCAGCGCGCAAGTGCGCCCGATTCGTGGGCTAAAACGCCCGGCCGTAGATCGGCGCCAAACGCGTCACAGTCGCGTCGTCGTCGAACGTGCGCTGGTAGCCGCGTGCGACGACCAGCCCGGTGCCGACGATGATCCCGGCATAGAGCAGGCGCGCCGGGATCTGTCGCCAGCCTTTGATGCACCACAGGTCGAAGACCTTGACCACGTCGTTGGTCTTCTTGAACGCGACCACGTCCTTGGAGAAGTCGACCCACAGGCCAGTCCCGAACACGGTGAGCGCGACCTGGCCGTAACGGTTCTCCGGCCATGCGTCGGTGAACACCAGCGCGGCGAAGCCCCCGAGCAGGATCAAATCGGCGAACTTCGGCGAGGAAGAACAGCAGCCGATCGTTCTTGGTCTTGAGCCCCTTCACGTAGGTCCAGCCGAATCGGAAGTTGCCGCGCGGATCGCGACCGGGTGGGAACACGTGCAGCTCGGTGACCTTGGCGCCGACCAGCTTCGCCATCAGCGCGTGACTGCCTTCGTGGATCGTGACACCGAGCAGGTAATCGATCGGAGCGAGTGCGAGGCCGGTGTAGACCAGCGTGCGATCGCTCGGCTCGGCGACACTCGGCCGCGTCGACAGCAGCGCGATCGCGAGGACGATCGCGAGCCTCATGGTGGCGCCACCCAGACCTCGTCGACAGCGACGAAGCCGAGCCGCTTCGCGAGGCGCAACGAGGCGACATTGCCTTCGTCTGCGCCCCACACCGCCTCGCGGCCGGCGGCGCGCTCGTGACGGATCATCGCGGACGCGACGATGGTGGCGAGCCCGAGCTGTCGCGCCGACGGAAGGGTGTCGACCGAGACATCGAACCAGCGCTTGCTGCGCCACGGGGCGTAGGCAAATGCGACAGCGAGGCCATCGACGTAGGCGGCAAAGATCGGATGCGGGCGCGCGTTCGAGAGCTCCTCTGCGAGCGGACCGGGGACGTGATCGAGCGATGCGTCGGCGGCAAGCTCGACCGCACCATCGAGGTCGGGGAGGACGACCTCGGGACTCAGTGAATGAATGATCGCGCGCACCGGCGTGCGGCCCGTGGTGCGCAGCGCCGCGACCTGCTCGTCGGTGGTGACCAGAAGCGTGTGCTGTGGAACCTCGCGTGCGAGCTCCGCAGCCGCGGCGCCCTCCGCGTCGACGATCACGACGAGGCGCGCGGTGTCGTCACCGAGCGCGTAGCCGCCCGCGAGCTCGCGCCGCCAGCCCCTCGGAGCGTTGGCGATGCCGTGCGCTTCGACCCAGCGTGGTTCGTCGGGGAGCGCGATCACGGCGGGTTCGGACGACTCGCGAGCACCCCGATCGCCGCCTTCGCGTCGTCGATCAGACAGGCGTTCACCTTGATGCGCGGGTTCCACTTCGACCTGCGCTCGATCGCCAGCTCGAGCGGCTCCTTCGCGCGCGGATCTCCGAGCGCGCGCAGCTTCGCGACGGCTTCCTTGCGCTTCGTGCACGGCTCGAGCTGCTGGAGATCGAGGGAGTACGCGCGCCACCATTCGACGCCATCGCGCAGCTTGTGATGATCGATGATCCGCTCGACGGTATGCCGGCGCCCGGGATCGTCGTGCACCGCGGTGGTCTTGATCAATTGCCTGGCCTCGGGATCCGTCGTCCGCACCCAGAGGTCGAAGGCCTCGCGCACGATGTTCAAATCCTTGTCGGCGGCGAGCGTGCGGAGGTTGGCTCGCAGCTCGACATCGGTCTCGAGATCGAAGCGCTTCGACAGCGCGTCACGATATGCGGCGAGCGCCTTCGCGCGCTCGAACTGCGCCGAGTGAATGTGGCCGCGAACGAGCTGCATCTCGCCGTCGTTCGCGAGCCTGGTGGGATCGGCCTCGAGGATCGCGATCGCGTCGGCGAACTTGCCCTGTTTGTGCGCGGTGATGGCGCGGCCGGCGGGCGTATCGGGATCCATGGTCTCGACGGGGTCTCCATTCGATCCCGATCCCGGCACGGTGAGCACCGCGATCACGACGCCGGCGATCACCGCGGCCCCGGCGATCGCGGCATACAGCGGCCACCGGCGACGCGCGCCCTTGACGACCGGCGTGGTGGCCTCGGGCTCCAGCGCGCCGGCGATGCTGAGCGTGCGATCGTTGATCGCGACGCCTGACTGTGCGAGCCGCTGCTCCGGCGTCAGCCCGAAGATCGGCTCGCCGCTCGGACCGGTGTAGGGCAGGCCGATGCCAACACCTCCACGCGGCTCGCCGCCCGTGCCGGGCCATCCTTTCGCGCGCGGTGTGGAATCGCGAAGCGGCGGCTGCACCGGCACGATCGGCGGCTGCGGCACGACCGGCATGGGCGGAAGCGGCGTCGCGAGCACGTCGTCGATCGCGTCGGAGATCCGGCCGATGCCGCTCGAATCGGGGGTCATTTCGTTCGCGCCGGTGATCCGGCTCTGCCCGTCGGCAGTGATCAGCGGCTGGCTGCCGGTCGATTGCACACCCACGCGCGGGCGGTTGCGCGTCTCCATGCGCGTCGGCTGGCGCTCGAGATCGTCGGTCGACGGCCGCTCGAAGCTGACGTCGGTGACACCGCCATCCGGCGTTCGCAGCGCGTTCTCGACGGCGGCGAGGAAGATCTCGGCGGTCGCATACCGATCGCCCGGCTTCTTCGTCAAGCCCTTGGCGATCAAGCGCTCGATCGACGACGGCACCGGTTTGCCACCCTTGATCAACCGCGA
>JACCYD010001019.1 GCA_013696695.1 Deltaproteobacteria bacterium
CATGTGTGTCCAGTAAACCGCCTCCTCACCCCGCCCTCATTGGCCGGCGGCTACATGCTGTGTGGGCGCTCTCCACATGATCAGTCTTCGATCTGTGCGCCTGCGTCCAAAAAAAACACCGTTATAATCAGCGGCAATGGTGGGCGTCAGCGCAGTAGCCAATTCCCTCGTGGGGTCGTTGTTGGGGAAAGACTACCTGGTCGTCGAGCAAATCGGCCGGGGCGGAATGGCGGTGGTGTATCTGGTCGAGCACCAGACACTCCACAAGCGATTTGCCGCGAAGGTCCTCTCCGTCGAGCACGCGTCGAGCGAAGAAGCGCGCGCGCGCTTCACGCAAGAGGCGCACGCAGCATCGCAGCTCGATCACGAGAACATCGTCACGATCTCGGACTTCGGGATCACGGCGGATCAGCGCCCCTACTATGTGATGGAGCTGCTCCGCGGCCGAACGCTGATGGATCGGATCGAGGAAGGCCCGATGTCCCTCGAGGAGGTCGTTGCCGTGAGCGTGCCCATCGCTCGCGCACTCGCGCACGCCCACGCCGAAGGCGTGATCCATCGCGACGTCAAACCCGAGAACGTGTTCCTCGTCCAGCGCAGCCAGGGGCGATGGGGCGTCAAGGTCCTCGACTTCGGCATCGCCAAGGTTACGACCAATCCGGCCCTGACCAAGATGGGCCAGGCGCTCGGCAGCCCGATGTTCATGGCACCGGAGGCGTGTCGCGGCGACGATGTCGATCAGCGTGCCGACCTCTACTCGTTTGGCATCCTGCTCTACTTGATGTTGACCGGGCGTGTGCCGTTCAGCGACGAGAGTCTGCTGAAGATCCTCCAGATGCAGGTCTCGGCGCCGGTGCCGTCGATGCGCGAGATCAACCCGGCGCTGTCGCCGGAGCTCGAAGCGGTGGTGCTGCGCGCGCTCGCCAAGAACGCCGACGATCGTTATCCGACGATGGAAGCGCTGCTGTTCGACCTTCAGGCCGTGCTGCCGGAGGGCTCGGACAATCTGCTGATGCAAGCGCAGTTCGGGACCTCGCTCCACGACACGCCGTTTCCATCGCAGTCGCTACGCATGATGGCGCTGTCGTCTCAGCGCCACATGATCGGCGACAAGGACGCGTCGACTCAGCTCGCGGCGAGGGCCTCGGCGCAGCTGCCGAGCGTGCCCGCTCCCAAGCGTCGTCGCGGGGCGTTGATCGCGATCGCGTTGCTCACCGTGCTCGCGGCGGGCGGCGTCGGCGTGTATCTGTGGCAGCAATCGAAACAACCGCAGGTCGAAGCGGTCGCGATCGACAAGCCGATCGCGCCTGCCCCGAAGGAACCGACGCCCAGCGAGCCGGCGCCCAGCGAGCCGCCCCCAGCAGCCCCGAGGGTGGTCGGGCCGACGATGGCGGACACGCCGCCGACCGATCCTCCACCGACGATCACTCCTCCGCCGGTCCCGGCGATTGCTGCAAACCCGGGCAAGCCGGTCGTCAAACCGCTTCCACCACCAACGCCGAAGCGCCCTGCCATCACGACCGCGACGCCTCCGAAGCCGACGGCCTTGCCGACCAAGCCGGATCCCGTCGTCGTCACGAAACCCGACCCGGATCCCATCAAGCCCGCGGTTGTCGTGGCGCCCGTCGTCGTCCCGCCGAAGGAGACGGCGCCGCCGCCCGTGGTCGTCGTCCCGAAACCGACGCAGCCCGCGGTGATCCCACCGGCCGACACTGGATCCCTCGACGCCACGCCCTCGATCGCGAGCCTCGATGTCAATGGCCCGCTGCCGAGCTCGGTCGTGCGACGCGGCGTCGAGCGAATCATTCCGGCGCTGCGCGCGTGCTACCGCGCGGCTGCCAAGGCCGGCGGCAAGACGCCGCTGGTGAATGTGTCGGTGAGCTTCGAGATCGACGAGAGCAGCGTGGCGACGGGCATCTCCGCCGCGAGGGGCACTGCGTTCGGGAGCCTCCACGGTTGTGTGAGAGGGGCGGTTAGTCGGCTGCAGACGCAGCAAGCACCCGACGTCGGAACGGTGCAGGTGGTGTTGGCGCTCACCTTCCGTCCGACCTAGCGGCGCTAACCGCGACGAACCAGGTCACGGATCAGTGCTCGCTGCGCGGGCGTGATCTCGTGTTTGTCGCCGGGGCCGCTGCAATCGTCGACGGTGGCGCCCGCCGCGCGATACCAGGCGATCGTCGCGTCGAGATCGCGCCGCGCGATCCACTTGTCCTCGGCGGCGACGCCGACGATCACCGGCATCGCGAGGCCCGCGCGCGCGGCCCACTCACCGGGCTGACCGATGCGGGCGCCGGCGGGAGCGATCACGCCCGCGAGCGGCAGCTGCGTTCGCGCCGCGACCTCGAGCGCGAGA
>JACCYD010001032.1 GCA_013696695.1 Deltaproteobacteria bacterium
GCTCCAGGTAGTGGTCCCGTCGCGATCAGCGCCAGTACACGCACCGTCGGCTCCGGTCGTGGACGTCGACAACGACGCCGAACCGCTGCTCCAGCGCTGCACGGCCCTCGTCGTCGATGCTCTTCAACTGCAGCACTTCGAGCTGTGCCGCGCACGGCATCTTCAAGATCGCCTCCGCTTCGGCGTAACCGACATCGCTGCCGTACACGCGCAACTCGCGGAGGTGCAACAGATCGGCGCGTTCGAGGTGACGGTAGCCAGGCACGGTGTCGCCATCCAGGTTCAGCTCGCGGACGCCGCGCACGGACGAGATCATTCGATCGACGAGATCGGCGGTGATGGTTTCCGCAGAGAGCGCGAACCGTTCGAGCGTGTCGGTGGGAAACGCCAGGTCGAGGTTGTAGGAATCGATACGGAGCTCGGTCAGCGTGGCGAGGACGGGATGATCGAGGACACCCAGGTAATTGCCGAGCAGCGCGAGGCTGCGGATCCGGGAGCCTGTCAGCGCCCGGAAGAGGTCCTGGGTGTCATTGATGCCGTGCAGGAGGATCGCGAGTCGCGCGAGCTTCTTCATTTGCTCGCTGATGAACAGGGCTTCATGCCCGCGGTAGTCGGAATCCCGGATGTCGAGGCTATCGAGCCGGGACGTGTCGGTCGCCATCAACGCGACGAGCGCCTGGTCGCCGAGCGATTCCCATCCCGGCGTGACTTCACCGAACACGCGACACTCGAAGCCGAGTCCGCAGTAGCCGAGGCCGCGCACGCGTCGAGACGCCGGGCACGCGATCGCCCTCTGCCAGTGGCCCATGATGCGCGCGCTAGCCTCGTCCTCGCTCTCGCGCTCGTCCTTTCCCGTCAGTCCGTCGAGCATCACGCCGCGCAGCGCAGGCGCGGCCGCGAAGATGTTCTCGCCGTTCTCCGGCCACCTCTCCGGATCGGCCACGACCTCGTCGACGAAGCCGCGCCGGAACACCGGGAAGGTCGCGAGCCCACGCAGTCCGGCCGTCCACCGCGCACCGTGTGCCTGGAGTAGCTCGCGCTCGCGACGCCGGCGCGCGACCCCCTCGTCGCGCGTATACCCGCCCCGCGCGAGGTCGCATTGGATGTGGATCAGCTCGCCTTGCGGTTCACCGGCTTCGAGCAGCGCGTCCGCGTAGACGCGGCGGGGTGCATCGTCGTCGGGCGACGCGACGATTGCGTCGATGAGGTCGCGGAGGTCCACCTCGTGAATGTACTCGACGATGGGCCGAGCTCTACGAGGCGGTGGACTGCTCGTTGGCCCGCGCCACCAGCTCCGCGAGGAAGGCTTTCCAGGCCTCGACGGCCTGCGGATTCACCATCCCATTCTCGGCGTTCTCTTCGAGGATGTTGACCTTCATCTGCACGCTCCCCAGCAGATCGTGGTCCACCTTCGCTCCCTGTGCGAGCAGCCGCCGGACGACGACCACGTGGCCCGCGAAGGCCGCGTTCTTGATCGGCGTCTTGTCAGCGCCGCCCTGGTTGTGGATGTTGGCGCCGGCCTCGAGCAACACCTTGACCGCCTCGAGGTGCCCCTGCTCGGCCGCCAAGTTCAAGGCCGTGTCGTTGTAGGTCTCCTTGGCCTCGATGTCCGCGCCTGCCTTCAGCGCTGTCTGGACGCCAGCAACGTCACCCTCGCTTGCCGCCTTGAGCAGTTGCTTGTCGATCTCTTTCGCTTCGGACATGCCGCGTTCCTCCTGTGGGCCTCACGATACCGCAGCTAGCCTACTCGAGAGCGTCGAGCGCGGCGTCAACGCCGGGTCGGGTGCGATTCGCTCGACTCAGCGCTTGTGCGCGAGTAGCACGACGATCCAGATTGCCTTGTCGCCGATCTCCGGATGCGGACCCTGCGCGATCGCGATGCCGACATCGTCGGGCCGCGCATCACCGAGGATCGAGGCGCCGTCGAGCGAGTCGATCTCCGATGCCGCGGTGATCACGCTGCCGACCTTCGCGTAGACGTTGCCGAGCGCATCGACCTGCTTGCGCACCGTCGGATACGCCTGCTCGCGCGTCTTGCCCTGCGCGAGCTGATCGGCGAGCTGCTGCGCGATCGCGACCAGCCGCACGTCGACACCCATCGGCTTGACAGCCACGAGCTTGAGGCGAATCTGCTCCGCGGTCCTCACCGGATCGATCTTGGGTGGGACGCGCGTGAACACCTGGGTGATGAAGATCTCGTGGCGCCCCGGCACCTCGTCGCCGTAGACGACGCCGATGCCGATGTGCGTGGCGGTGCCTGACATCAGGTTCGCGCGATGACCGGGGCTGTTCATCAGGCCGAGGTGCGCCTCGTTGATGCCGTAGGCGCGCGCGACATTCTCGAGGACGACGGCCGTCTTGATCTTGGCGGCGCGCACGCGATCCGCGGCCGAGCCCGAAGTCGGCGACACATGCGCGACGACCTTGGTTCGCCGCATCTCCTCCGAATACTTCCGCGACACGTCGGCGACGCGTGCGTCCCACACCAGCGCCGGCAGCCCGAAAGCCTGGCGATCGCGGTTGACCATCGCGAGCAACCGCTTCTCGGCCTCGACGGGATCCGAGATCGGGATGTCGTCTTGCGACGGATCGACGGTGATCGACAGCGGCGGATCGCTACCGCACCACACCGGGAAGTTGGCGAGCACCGTCGAGCCCTGCGCCCCGCTCGCGGTGATCTCGACCTGCTGCTTGCCGGGCTTCGAACCACAGGTGACCTGCGTCATGAAGCCGCCCGCGTGACCGAGCTTGAGATCGAGGCGCTCGGTGACGCCGGTGTCGCGCGTCACGAAGACCTCCGGATCCTTGTACTTCGCGTCGACGACGGCATCGACCGTGAAGCTGGCGCCGGACTTGACCGAGCGCGGAATCGGCTGCGTCGCGACGCCCGAGCCCTGCAGCGCGAGCACGACGACCCCGGTGCCATCCGGCAACCGCTGCGCCGCGCCGATGCCCAGGCGCGCCGTCGCGCCGTCGGCGAGGAAGCCCGCGAGGCGCGGCGTCAGCTGCTCGACGATGGTCTGCGGAGAGTCGATATCCCCCCACACCAGCAGCATGTGCGGCGACGGCTCGATGATGCCGTTCCGCTGCATCGCGAACTCGACCAGGCTGTACGCGATGATGCCCTCCTCGGGCACGATCTCGGCGAGCTCCGCGCA
>JACCYD010001036.1 GCA_013696695.1 Deltaproteobacteria bacterium
CCTTCCGACACATCACGTTCGACTGATCGTTGTCGGGCTGGCCGGGGCCACCGCAGCAATCGCTGTCGTCGCGGCAGAGCTCGCCGGTCGGCTTGCATCCACTCGGCGGCTGACAGATCAGCGCGCCGCTCGGGCCGAACGGGAAGCACGCGCGACTGCAGCACTCGCCACCGCAGATCTCGAGCGGCTCGCCGGCGTAATCCGCGCCTTGCTCGCAGAGCTCGCCGGCCACCGTACAACCGGTGGCGCCGCTCGACGGCGCCACGATGCAGGTGCCGAGCAGCGCGCCGTCGGTGATGTTGCACAGGCCACCGCAGCACTCGGGGTCGGTCGTGCACGTGTCGCCGGTCTGCACGCAGAACGAGACCGCGCCATCGCAGATCCCGTCCGGGTTGCAGAGCCCGGAGCAACACTCGCCGTTGGTGGCGCAGGCGTTGCCCGACGTGCGGCACTCGATGTTGAGCGCGGCGCACAAGCCGTCGGTGCACAAGCCACCACAGCACTCGCCGTTGTCCGTGCAGGCGGCACCGTCGGAGACGCACTGACCGCCGAGACACTGGAAGTCGACGCAGGCGAACGAGCAGCAGTCGGGGCCCGACCCGCACGCGTCGCCCTCCGTCAAGCACACGCCGACGGTGCGGGCGCACAGCCCGGTGGTGTCGTCGCAGTTGCCGACGCAACAATCCGCATCGGCAGCACAAGCGACACCGGTCTCGACACACTCCGGCCCGTCGAAACACAGCCCGGTGGTGTCGTCGCAGTTGCCGACGCAACAATCCGCATCGGCGGTGCAGGCGACACCGGTCTCGATGCACACGTCCGGCGAGTCGTTACCGCAGGCTGCGAACAGCACGAAGAAAGCGCAGACAAGTTTTTTCATGGATGCCCCTCGGGTAGTCGGTCTAGTGGGCCTGGATTCGAAAGAAGTCGCAAGTATTCGCCGCGCCTGGTGTGACGTCGACATCAGAGGCCGTGTCACACACGCGGCACCGTCGGATGCTCGAGCCAGATGTGCGCGAAGCTCGCTAATCGACCTTGATCGTCGAGAGCGCGCGCAGATCGCCGGCGAACTGCCAGCCATCGCCCTGCTTCTTCAGCATGCGGAAGCGCAGCGAGCCCTGGCGATTGAGCTTGATGAACGGGATCACGTTCTTGTCGTCGAAGTCTTTGCGCTCGACCGTCAAGCTGGTGCCCGCGGCATCGATCAGCACGAGCTTCGTGAACTTGGTGACGCCCGCGGCCGCGAGCAGCTTCGTCAGCGGCCAGCCCTTGGTATCGGCGTTGCCGGGCATCGTCTCGCGCGGGATGGCGAGGATCTTCTCCCCGGTCAGCGACTTGTCCTCGGCGCCCACCGTGATCTTGAGGACCAGCGTGAGCGGATCTTCACCCGCACCGCCGCCTTGATGATCGCCACCGCGCTCGCCCTTGCTGCGCGCGATCCGGACCTCGCGGAGGTTGTCTTGTCGCAGGCCGGGCTTGCCATGCTTGGCGAGCTCGACGGGATCGAACATGCCGAACGCGGGCTCGCCGCCTTCACCGGGGAACAACGCGCCGACCATGTCGGGATACGTGGCCGAGGGACGGTTGAGCTCCGCAGGCTTGTCTGACGTGCCACGCAGATAGATGGTCTGCCAGGTACCGAGCCGGCGCGCGTGATCGGGGACCAGCGAGTCGAGGCGCGGCCACTTCGCGATCTGCTCCTTGGTGATCTTCGCGACGCTGGCGTCGTCGACAAACAGCTCGACGGTGCCAGGCGCGAGTGCGACCGGCGCCGAACCCGGGCCGACGGCGCTCCCGGAGGGGGTCCCAGGGGTGCCGGATTCCTTGGAGCCGCACGCCGCAGCCGTGATCGCGAGCAGCCAATGCAGATGCAGTTTGTTGGCTCGCACGAGTCTGCGCCGACGGTACCACGTAGTAACGTCGGCGCAGATGCCGGCACGGTCGAGCAAGCGCGGTCGAACGCTGGCCCTCGTGCTCGTCATCGAGCTCGCGATCGGCGCAGCGGTCTGGTTCTCGAGCATGCCCAGCGATGCCGAGGCGCAATCGCAACCGACCACGTCATCGGCTCCTGCGACGCCCGAAGCGAGGACGGATTGCCCGCCGCCCGCGAAATCGTGGAAGCCGAAGGCGTGCGTCACGCATGCCGAGCACGGCAAGGGCACGATCATCGCGGCCACCGGCAAGGG
>JACCYD010001062.1 GCA_013696695.1 Deltaproteobacteria bacterium
CTCCACGAACGGTCGCCACATCGCGACCGTCGACTCCGGCAACCGCGCGGTGCTCTGGGATCTGGTGGCCGGCCGCGGCCGGATGTTCGCCGACAACGTCGTGCACATCGCGCTGGATCTCGACGGCTCGCGCATCGTCACCTCGCGCACCATCGGTGACGACCCGATGCGCGATGTCCAGATCTGGGATGTCGCCACCATGCAGCCCACCAAGCTCGGGGAGATGATTCCGACCGTGATGCAGTTCGGCCCTGGCGACCGCCTCGCCATCGCGACCAGCAGACACTCGATCCAGCTGTTCGAGCGCGGCGTCGAGCGGCAGCTGACCTTGCCGAAACAGCAGATCTACCGGACCCTGCTGTTCTCGGCCGACGGCAAGACGCTGTATGCCGGCACCGACAACTGGGTCGTCGAGGCCTACGATCTCACCACCAACACCACCCGCACGCTGCGCGGGCACATGGGCACGATCGTCGCCCTCGCGCTCGACTCGACGGGCACGCGGCTGTTCTCCGCGAGTGCCGACAACACGGTGCGCGTATGGCGGCTCGAGGATGGCTCGTCGACCATCCTGCGCGGCCACACCGGCCTGGTGACGTCGCTGGAGGTCGCCGACGACAACACCCTGGTGACCGCCGCACAGGACCGCACCGCCCGGATCTGGGATGTCCCGAGCGCCACCTACCGCCTGCTCTCCGGTCACGAGGACCGGGCGCTGTTCGCGGCACCGGTCGCCGGTGGGCAACGCATCGTCGTGGTCGACCGGTTTCGCCAGATCGCCCTCTACCCCGATAACCTTCCCTTCGACGAGCGCCTGCTCCGCGTGTGGTTCGACGCGGCCACCAACCTCACGAAGCAGGAATGACGCGTCGCGCGGACCTCGATCCGAGATCTTGCATCTCGGGGCGACCCGACCCATCTTGGGGGTCCTCTCAGCTTCGAGAGCAACGGAGGCACGAATTGGACTACCGCAACGTCGGGGGCACGCCGGGTGGAACGCGCACGTTTCTCCTCGGTATCGTGTTGGTCATCATCGGCGGCTACCTGTTGTTCAATCAGGTTCAGGTTCATAGCGGGCAGGGCTTCTGGAATTTCGGCTTCGGTGGTGGTTCGAGCTTCGGCATCACGCTGATCCCGATGCTGATCGGCATCGCGATCCTGTTCGCCAACGGCAAGTCGCTGGTCGGCCGCGTGCTCACCGGCGGCGGCATGCTGATGATCCTCGTGGGGATCATCGCCAACCTCGACATTCACTTCCGGCAGACGTCGCTGCTCAACACGATCATCATGCTGACCTGCCTCGTCGGTGGCATCGGTCTGGTCATTCGCTCGGTGATGCCGATGCAGAAGCCGCGCGACGACGATCGGCCCGCCGCCGATTGACGACTACTCGTCGTCGTCCTTGGGCTTCGGCTTCTTCTTCTTTTTCTTCTTCTTCGGTGGCGGATCTTCGTCCTTGGCTGGTTTAGCCGCCTTCTTCTTCGGCGGCTTCTCGCCCTCGGCCTCGATCTCTGGCTCCTTCGGCGCCGGCGGCAGCGTCTTCTTGAACGCCGCACCAGCGCCCGCCTGATCGACCGCGAGCGCCTCGTGCAGCGCGATCAACGTCCATTCGTTGCCCGCCTTCTCGAACACCGCGAACGCGCGCAGCGGCAGCGGCTCGAGCTTCTCGGACACCATCGTGATCGGCGCGGTCACCCACGCGAGCTGGCCATCCTTGGTGACGGACGCGACGATGTCGCCGGAAGCAACGGCGCGCGTCTTCTGCTCGACGCGCTTCTTCCACAGCTTCTTGATCTCCATCTTGCCGCGCGTCACTTCGCCGACGGCGGGACCGATCACGATCGCGTCGGTGCGGCTCGCGAGGTCGGTGCCCCAGCTCGCTTGATCGAGGAGCCCCTTCTGAAACTTGTCGACCGCACCGCGCGCGTCGGGATCGATCTTGGTCTTCGAGGTGGCCCCCGGCGGCACGAGCGAGTCCTTGCCTTGCTCGGTCTTGATCGCGCCCCGCGACGGCGTGTGCGCGACCAGTGCCGCCTCGACCAGCCACAGATCGTCGGCGTTGCTGAGGATCGCGGTGATCGCGTGCGGCTCGCCGTCGATGTCGATGACGTCGAAGGCCCACGCCGAGCGGCCGCCCGACGACGCCACCACGTCGAGCGAGCTCGAGCGCAGTGCGAGCTTCTTCTTGGCCTTCGGATCGATGACCTCGCCGAGCGCGACCAGCGCATCGGTGCGATTCGACGCGGCATCGGTGCGGCGCGGCCCGAACACGATCAGCGAATCGTCGAGCAACGTGAACAGATTGTCCTTGTTGCCGCGCTCGAGCGTCTCGAGGATCTCGGACGCGAGGCTCTTCGCTTCTTTCTCGGCCTTCTTCTCGTCGATCGCGGGACCGACCGGCTTGACCTTGCCGCCACCACCGCCACCGCCACCGCCGCCGCCGCATGCGGCCGCGAGGACAGCGAACGCGAGGAATCGCATCAGTGAGCGCGCTTGATGCTCGGGATGCGAGGGAGCCCGACGACGCGAGCCGGCTCCGGCATGATCATGATACCAGGCGACGTCTTGTCGTCCTCGGCCGGACGCACCGGCGGAGGTGGCGCGATGCCGAGAGCCGGGCGCGGCTGACTGGAGACCGACACCGGGGTCGCCTTCGGGAAGCGCGTGCGAACGACTGGCTCCATCGAGGAGGCTCCGGCGCGCGGCAATCGCGGGATCGGAATCACCGTCGCCGGCGAAGCTGCGCGATCGAAGCTCCGCGCCGGCGTCGGCTTGGCAGAAATCACCGTCGCGGGCGCCATCATCTGAGCGATCTTGATCGTCCGCACGATCTCGTTCATCGGGCTGGTGCGGTCGTCGTAGTCGATGGTGCCGAGCGGCTCGGTCTTCGGCCATTCGTCTGAGTCGATCACCGGATCCGGCGCGGAGACCGTCGCCATCGGTGCGGTCTTGGTCGGTCCGACACCCAACGCGGTCTTCGCGGGGACGAACTTCTGGAGGCCGGACGACTGGATGGCCGGAGGCACGGTGTCCCGGTTCCGCCGCGACGGGCGTTGGGCAGACGCAGGTGGGCGTGCCGTGACAACTTCCTCCGCCGCAGCGCGAACGCGGGCCAACGCGATCTCCCATTCCCACTCATCTTCCTCTGGCTCGGCGGCCGGTGCCACGTAAATGGCTGCCGCAACAGCGGCTGGGGCAGCGACCGCCGCGGGCGTGGCCCGTGGAATGGGAGGCGGCAACAGCGGCGAGATCGTGCGTGCCGCGACCGGCGGCGAGACCCGCACGGCGGTGGCAGGAGCGGCTACTGGGCTGGCCACGGCTCTGGCGGAAGCCGGCCGAGCGGGTTCCCACGGAGCAAGCTCCGCGGCGGCCAGATCGCGATCGCGCCAGCCAACAATGGGTCCACCCATGCCGTCGTCCAGCACTGGACGCAGCGACATGATTCGACCTTCCGGGGTGAGGACCAACCCGTATCGGGTCAGCCTCACGAAGCCCCAGCGCTTCATGAAGTTTTCAATGGCCGCCATGACGCACTTCGAGTGCAGCTGATACGCCAACGTCGATCTGTCCCGATCCGCCCCAGCCGTCAGATAACCCATTGATCCCGATAACGCAGCGCGTGGAAGATCGCGGCTGATTGTCCGCGACAGGCGACTTGTCCCCCGGGTCATCCGTCAGGAGGTGATGAGCTCTAGCGTCCCTGGTATCGGGGTGGCCGACTCTCCGCGAACGCCGCGAGACCTTCGTCGCGATCCTCGCTGTACAGGGTGACGTCGTAGAGCTCGCGCTCCGTCTGCAAACCTTGCTCGAGCGACGACGCGTGCGCGCGCTCGATCGCCGACTTCGCCTGCTGCACCGAGAGCGGCGCGCACCCCGCGAGCTCGCCGACCATCGCATCGACGGCCGCGACCAGCTGGGCGCGCGGCACGACCTGCGTGACCAGCCCGATCTCGAGCGCGCGTGCCGCCGAGATCCGGCGCCCGAGCAGGATCAGCTCCTTCGCCCTCGCCTCGCCGATCAGGCGCGGCAAGCGTTGCGTGCCACCGGCACCCGGCATGATGCCGAGGCGCACCTCGGTCAGCCCGACCTCGCTGCCCTCGACGAGGATCCGGAAGTCGCAAGCGAGCGCCAGCTCGAGCCCGCCGCCATAGGCCGAGCCGTTCATCGCCGCGATCGTGGGCTTGCGAAGCTCGCCCCAGCTGCTGATCGCACCGCCGATCGCGTTGATGTACGGCGCTGCTTCGGCGGCCGGAACGCCCTTGCGCTCTTTCAGATCCGCGCCCGCACAGAACGCCTTGTCGCCGGCTCCGGTGATCACGACCGCACGCAGATCGGTGTCGTGATCGATCTCGGCTGCGATCTCCTGGAGCTGCTGGTTCACGGCGCGCGATAACGCATTGCGCGCATCCGGGCGGTTGAGCGTGACCCACGCGATCGCACCACGTTTCTCGACGACGATATCCGGCATGCGCGAACGCTAACACCAGCGAGCCCGAGCCCGCCCCGCCTCGGATCAGCTGTTGTGCTCGGCGCGGCGGCGGGCGCGCGCTTGCTTGCCGACGTGCGCCTTGAGGTACTTCGACGGCAGCTCGTGCCCGACAAACGTCGCGGCGGTGCGCGAGGCCTCGGTCAGCTTGTCGAGATCGATGCCGGTCTCGACGCCCATCGCGTGCAGCATCGCGACGATGTCCTCGGTGGCGAGGTTGCCGGAGGCGCCGGGGGCGTACGGACAACCGCCGAGCCCACCGGCGGCGGAATCGATCGTCGTGATGCCCATCGTCAACGCGATCAAACAGTTCGCGACCGCGGTGCCCTGCGTGTCGTGGAAGTGCGCCGCGACGCTCTCGGCGGGGTGCTTCGCGAGGATGCGCGCGAGCACGTCTTCGACCTGGCGCGGATTGGCGACGCCGATGGTGTCTCCAAGCGACACCTGATAGACGCCCATGTCGCGCAGCTGGCCGACGAGCTCGACCGAGCGGTCGGCGTCGACGTCGCCTTCGTACGG
>JACCYD010001082.1 GCA_013696695.1 Deltaproteobacteria bacterium
GTCTCGCGCAGGGAATCGCAGACCGCAAGAGCACCATGCCGATGCTCGCCAACGTGTTGCTGCGAACACAGGGCAAGAATCAGATCCTCGTTGCAGCGACCGACCTCAACGTCTCGCTCACCGCTGAGCTCAAGAGCACCAACACCGGCGAAGGTGGGCTCACACTCGGCGCAAAGAATCTCCACGAGCTCGTCGCGAACGCTCCAGGCGATGAAATCACGCTGAAGAAGACGGACAACCACTGGGCTGAAATCAAGAGCGGCAAGGTCACGTATCGCATCGTCGGGATGCCTGACCGTGACTTCCCGAAGGTTCCAGACCATCGCGAAGCTCAGTATTCAACTGTGGAGAGCGCGGTACTCCGCGAGATGATCGAGCGCACGCTGTTCAGCGTTTGCAACGACGAGACGCGATTCCATCTCAACGGAGTGTTCTTCGAGAGCGATGGAACCAAGTGCCGCATGGTCTCGACGGATGGTCATCGCCTCAGCAAGGTCGAGCGCACCATCGCGAACGGTCCGAAGCTCACCGCAGGAATCATCATCCCGAAGAAGGGCCTGCTCGAGATCCGGCGCGTGCTCGACAGCGGTCCGCAGTGCAAGATCGCCATCAAGACGCCCCACCTGTTCATCGTGCAGGAAGACATCGCGATCGCGGTCAAGCTGATCGACGCGCAGTTCCCGCCCTACGAGCAGGTGATTCCGAAGGACCACAAGAAGGTCATCACGGTCGATCGCTCGCGGTTCATCGATGCGCTTCGCCGTGCCCAGCTGATGTCGTCGGAGACGCGCGGAGTCAAGGTCAGCGCGACGAAAGAGGGCGTCACCATCACGAGCGACAACCCGGATCTCGGTGAGGTTCGCGAGGAGCTCGAGGCCGAATACAACGGCGACACGATCGCCATCGGCTTCAACCCGAAGTACGTCGTCGAGTTGCTGACGCAGATGTCGTGCGACCAGATCACGATCTCTCTCGGGGGCGAGCTCGACCCGGGACTGATTCGTCCACTGACGGGCGATGAGTACCTCGGTGTCGTGATGCCGATGAGGATCTGAAGCTGCGGATCCAGGCGCTCGTAGCCCAGGGGATCCGCAACCTCGAGCCCCTCTCGCTGGAGCCGCGCGACCGGTTCAACGTGTTCGTTGGAGACAACGGACAGGGCAAGACCAACCTGCTCGAAGCCATCTTCGTGGTCTCGACGCTGCGGTCGTTCAGGACGGCGAAGCTAACAGACCTCGTCGGATTCGGGCGAGATCGAGCAACCATCAGCGCACGCGTTCTCAAGGAACAGCTGACGAGGGTCTATCACCTCGAGCTCGCCCACGACGCCCGGAAGGTCGTCACCCTCGACGGCAAGGCGGTGCGTCCGTTAGCGCGGTACTTCGGAGCCTTCAACGTCGTCGTGTTCACGCCAGAGGACCTCGCGTTGCCTCGTGGCACGCCTGGTGACCGGAGACGATTTCTAGACCGCAGCGTGTTCACGTACTCGCCCGAGTACCTCGCGGTCGCGGCCGATTACGACAAGGTGCTGCGCACGCGAAATGCCGTCCTCAAGAAAGCGGGCCAGGAGAGGGACGGGCGGCTGGCGATGCCGCTTCGCCAGCTCGACGATCTGCTCGCCGTCTACGACCAGCAACTCGCCGTGCTCGCGATGGCGACGATCGAGGCGCGCCTGAAGTTTCTCGCGCTCCTCGCACCGGAGCTACGCAGTGCGTTTGCGTCGATCACGCGAACCACGCGGGTGGCCGGGCTGCGCTATCAACCGCGGCTCGCATGCACCAGCGCCGTGCAGATGCTCGAGCAATTGCAGGCCGCGCGCACGAAAGATCTGGCCACGTCAGCGACGCAAGTGGGGCCGCATCGCGACGACATCGTGCTCGAGATCGACGGCCACGAGGCCGGCAGCTTCGCGTCGCAAGGTCAGCTTCGCGCGATCATGCTCGCGTGGAAAACCGCCGAGCTGTTGATCCTGGGACGCACGCACGGCGATCTACCGATCTTGTTGCTCGACGACGTGTCGAGCGAGCTCGATGCATCGCGGAACGAATTTCTGTTCGAGCACCTCGCGAAATTAGCCGGCCAATGCTTCATCACGACCACCGATGGAAGCCACGTGCTGGTACGCGAGCACCGGGCCGATTACCGGATCCAAAACGGCCGAATAACGGTGTGATTTCGAAGCGATAAGCAGCCTCGAAAGGCGCGTGATCAGCTTCCGAACGAGATCTCCGTGTGGTACCAAAGGTCCTCGTTCGCAGGCTCGGATTGAATGGCAGATCCAACAGTAGGTTCGAAGGTTTCCACGTCTGGATCCAATCCCACCGATGGTGATTACGACGCCGGATCGATCGGCGTCCTCAAGGGCCTCGAGGGTGTTCGCAAGCGTCCGGGCATGTACATCGGCGACACCGATGATGGCTCCGGGCTGCATCACCTCGTGCACGAGGTCGTCGACAACTCGATCGACGAGCACCTCGCGGGGCACGCGTCGCGCATCGACGTCATCATTCACTACGACAACTCGGTGACCGTCGAGGATAACGGGCGCGGCATCCCCGTCGACATCCATCCGGTCGAGCAACGACCTGCAGCTGAGGTCGTGATGAC
>JACCYD010001131.1 GCA_013696695.1 Deltaproteobacteria bacterium
CCGTGATCCGTCGCAAGCGGACCACACGCCATCGGCACCACCGATACCCCGCGCGTGACGATCGTCGACCTACCCGCCGTGGCGACCAACCCGGAAACCGGTGTACCGTAGGGTCAGGGATGGGTAACCACCGGTCTTTTTGCGCCCTGGTGGGCGCTGGGCTGGCCCTCTTGGGCGGCTGTCCGACGGTCGATCTCGGCGATACGCCGACCGACATCAACCTGTGCAATCCGGCGGGTGGACTCGACTACTTCGCGTCGGAGATCTATCCGAAGTTCGTCCGTCCGGGCGACGTCAACGCCTGTACCAAGGCGGGCGGCTGCCACAACGAGGCCGGCGGCAACGCGCTCAACTTCAAGACCAATCCGCAGGACGACGCCTTCAACTACCGGCAAGCGCAGGTGTTCCTCAACTGCGGCACCCCGGAGATGAGCCAATTCCTGACCAAGCCGCTCGCCGGGGTGGAAGCCCATGGCGGCGGCAACATCTACGGCAGCATGACCGACCCGCAGGTTCAGGTCTTCCTCGATTGGTTCGAGTGATCCGGCTGGTTCCTTTCGTCGTGTTGCTCGGGCTCGTCGGCGACGCCGGTGCCGATGCGTTCCTCCGCGTGATCGCGCAGAAGACGCCGGTGCATTCGGGGCCCGGCTCCGGTTATCGCGAGGTCGCGATCGCGGACCGCGGCCAGGTGTTCACGGTGCTCGAGCGCGGGACGCGCGATTACTGGTTCAAGGTCGAGCTCGACGACGGCACCAGCGGATGGATCCTCGGCGATGCGGTGTTCCCGTTCGAGGTCGGCGAGGAGCCCGAGATGGGCATGTTCCGCCGGATGGGCCGCGCGATCCGCAAGGCGATCCTCGGTCCGTCGCCGGCGCCCTACGCCGACGTCGGGTTGTCGTTTTCGGCGGGCCTCCTCGATCGCGAGGGCGTGTTCCTGCTGCGGCCGTCGTGGTTGATCGATCCCTACTGGGCGATCGAAGCGTTCGGCGGGCTGTCGCCGCGCAGCGAGAAAGACATCTTCCTCGGCGGCGTCGGGTTCGTGTTGCGGTTATCGCCGGGTGCCGTGATCGGGCCCTACGCGAGCATCGGGCTCGGCGCCGCGCACATTCGCCCGAAGGCCGACAACTTCATCGACGAGGAAGAGACGCTGATGGCGCTCGCGGCGGGCGGCGGCGTCGAGATCACGTTCAAGAAGCAGATCACGCTGCGCCTCGACGCGCGCAACTGGACGCTGTTCGACGAGAACAAGGCGAACAACGGCCAGGAGTACTCCGGTGGACTGGCGATCTTTTTCTAGGAGATGACCATGCGCAAGCTCTCCCTTCTCGCCATCGTCATCGCCCTCGCAAGCGCCGCGTGCGGTCGTCGCGCTGTCCGCGCTGCCGAGAAGCAGTTCCTCGCCGATCAGATCATGATCTTCGACGACGATCCGCACGAGGCGAGCGCGAACGAGCACGTGCGCACGAACCGCGAGGGTGCAGCCGGTGGCAAGGGTGCGGGTGGAGGCGGATGCGGCTGCAACTGACATCGACGGATCGCCTGCGGCGCTGCCGCCGCTTCGCGGCAACCCTGTCCTCGCTGCTCCTTCTCGCGTCTCCGGCGATCGCCGAGGATCGCAGTGAAGTCTCGACGTCGCTGTTCGTCGAGAAGCGCGATGGCGGCAAGGGCGGCCTCGTCGTCGTGCATCCGCAGGCATCGTTCGGCTTCGATCTCGGTCGCTACGTCACGTTCGATCTGTCGTACGCCGCCGATGCCGTGTCGGGCGCGACCGCGACGATCTACCAGGTCGATGCCACGTCGACGGCGACCAAGTTCTCCGACCTCCGCAACGAAGGCACGCTGTCGCTCGGCTTCCAGGGCAAGCGCTCGCGCATCGTGTTCACCGGCACGTTCGGCACCGAGCGCGATTATCTGACTCGTCAGGTCGGGGCCGCGGCCTCGGTCGATCTGCCGGGCCGCAACACCAGCGTCGCGCTCGCGTACACGCACGGCGCGGATCAGATCTGCAACAAGGATAACGGCATGGCGACGCCGCTCGAGTCGCGCGCGCTGATCAGCGACGACCCGTGCAACAAGTCCGCGGTGATCTCCGGCACCGACACCGCCGGGATGACGAAGTGGGAAGACCTCACGATCAACACCGCGTCGCTGACGATCACGCAGAACCTGTCGCCGACGATGAACGCGCAGTTCGCGGCGTACGGCCAGATCGCCGAGGGCTTCCAGTCGAACCCGTACCGCCGCGTCAAGATCGGCTCGAACTCGCCGCAGGAGCACATCCCCGACACCCGCGCGCGGTGGTCGCTGACGGCGCGTCTCAATCGCTATCTGCCGAAGCTCAAGGCCGCCGCGCACTTCGACGCGCGGTTCTACGACGACACCTGGGGGGTGGTCGGCGGCAACGTCGAGATGGGGTACTCGCAGTACCTGGGCAAGAGCCTGCTGCTCAAGTTCCACGCGCGCGTCTACCAGCAAGCCGCGGCGACGTTCTTCAAGGACGCGTTCTTCTACGAGACCGAATCGACCGCGGGTGAGTACTTCACCGGCGACCGCGAGCTCGCGCCGATCCGGAACGTCAACCTCGGCGGCAAGCTGACGGTGATCACGATCGGCGAGGACAAGCCCGTGTGGGGGCTGTTCGACAAGCTCCAGCTCCTCGCGAAGGGTGAGATCATGCTGCTCGATAACCTCGCCGCAGATGCGGGCAACGGGGGGGGCATCGATAAGCAGTTCATCAACGGCGGCAGCTTGATCGATGCCGTCGTCATCCAGCTCGGCTTGCTCGGCAGTTACTGACTTCGGTCGCACGGCGAACGTGCCTGCTGCAATGTCGGGCGGTGTCGCCGGGAGTGCTATGATCGCGGCCATGTACCGCTACGGGGACGGGACGCCTTTTCCGCTCGACGAAAACTTCATCGAGACGCTGACGTCTGCGGTCGAGAGCTGCACCAACGCGTTCGACCCGATCGCACAGCTCGATGACCGGCGCGAGCGAGCGAAGGACGCGCGGCGGGAGGGCGAGCGCGAAGGCGCGAAGCTGGAAGATCTCGAACGCGCGCTGACCGGGACGCTGTCTCCTCACGTCCCCGCTGACAAGAAGCCGACCGGCGTCACCGGCACCGTCGCGCAGAAGATCGCGGCCGCCGCGAAGGCCGCGATCGTCGAGGCCAAGCGCCAGATCGAGACCCGCATCCAGGCGCTCGAGGCGCAGGCAGGGCCGAAGACGGTCTCCGATCAGGTGCTCAAGGCACTCAACCCGTTCTTCGACGAACATCAGCTCCCCAAGTCGGTGTGGATCATGTCGTGGGACGTCCGCGGCAAGGAGCCCGGTGCCGATGCCGTCGCCACTGCCGGCCGGATCAGCGCGATGTTCACGCTCGCGCCGGATCCCTACCGGCAGCCGATCAAGGTCGATTCGCTGTCGCCCGGCGTCGTCGTTCACATGATGAAGAAGGGCGTGTTCGGCAAGGCCAAGCCCGCGCCGATCGATCTCGGCAACTACGTCGTCGTCGCGTTCGAGCGCTCCACCAACGAGCAGGTCATCACGCTGCGCGAGAGCTCCAACAAGATCGCCGCCGGGTTGCGGTTCGCGATCGCCGCCGACGGCGCCACGTGGACCTCGATCAGCGCCGCGGGTGATGCCGAAGGCGATGCCAACCCGCTCGACAGCGAGGACATCGCGCCGATCAAGCAGCTGTGCGAGCGCGCGAACTCGACGCTCAAGGATCTGATCAATCGCCGCACGCTGGTCGACATCACGCTCGGCGGCAAGTCGATCTCCGATCTCGACGAGCCGCGCATCGTGCCGCTCGAGATCCTCTCGCAGCTGACGCCGCTCGCGCGCACGATCCGCGAGCGCAGCCGCGTCTCGGGCGAGCTCGTGCTCAAGCGCGATATCGGGGATGGTCGACGTGAAGAACTGTTCGTGCCGCGCGCCACGCTCTCGCACCAGTTCGCGCGCCTTCCCGATGACTATCGGAAGCCGTTCGAGGACATGGGCATCTCCGGCGAGGAAACGCAGCCGTCGATCTCCCTGCCCGTTCGGCCGCCCGCGAGGCCCTCGTCGCCGCCGCCGACGCCGCACGACGAGAAGACCGTTGAAGTGAAGAAGTAGCCGACTCACTGAGCGTCAACTTCTCGACCCGGATGGCCTTTCTTACCGAGGCTCCGTTTATCATCTGTCATACGATCCGGACAGGCTACGGGTATCTGCGCACTTGACAGTTAGGTCATCGCCAATGCCATTGTAGACTACGTATCCACTGGCATCTTTCTTGTCGTCATCGCGTTTGAACCAAATGTCGATCCTCGATCGCGCAGGTGACTCCGGGTCTGTAACAATCACATAATCGGAGACCCCTGTCTTAATGTTCCAAGGTCGCTCATTAACTGTGATTGTTTTCTCGTACACGACAACAAATCTGGACACCTGATCGAAGTAGCCAAAGGCGGCTGCTCCGCAGGAGGGCATTCGCTTGTCGTTGATGGTTAACCTACTCGCCGAACCCACCTCTAGCCGATAGGTTCCTCGTGACTTCAGACCGAACGCCATCGGGGAGGCGAGTACGACGACAGCGGTGAACGAGGCTTGCAGGAAGCGTCGTCCGCTCATGGAACGCATTTCTGAAGGCACTCCAAGTAGCTGTCCGGATAGATTATCTCTGTCTCACATTTTGGTATTAGAGTGCCTACCTCTGTAATACAAGTGCGTGTCTTGATCTTCAGTGTTTCACACTTATCAGTACAGCTTTGACATACGCAGTTGCATATGTCGCCCAGGTCCGGACGGCAGTGGCGGCACTCGGGACAACCCGATATCTCCGGTTGAGTTGTGGGCTGGAATGGACTCCACCAACTTCCCGCCCCCCAATTCGCCCCGGCTACCTCATAGT
>JACCYD010001140.1 GCA_013696695.1 Deltaproteobacteria bacterium
CCGCGAGAACATCGTGCGCGACGCGCGGATCGCGTTGACGTTGAGGAACACCTTGTAGCGTCGCTGGAGCTCGGCGAGCGCGCGGTAGTCGACGCCGGGATGCACGAACCGCCGATAGCGCTCGGGGAACTTGTTCGCGCTGCCGGCTCGCGCTTGCCGATCGAGGATGCGGAGCGGGAATTCGCTCGCCCCGTCGAGCAGCACCTCGAGATCCGTGCGCCGCGCGCCGAGCTCGGCCTCGCCGTACGAGCCAGCGAAGCAGACGATGTTCTCGCGCGGGGCCGTGCCGGGGAAGTGCAGTGCGGGTTGCGCTGCGAACAGCAGCGGCGCGACGCGTGCGACGCCGGCGCTTCGATAGCGTTCGACGCAGGCGACCTCGGTGGTAAACACGTGATCGAACCGCTTCGCCGCGGGCAGGAAGCGATCGAAGTGGACCGGATCTTCCTTGTTCCAGAACACCGTCGGGATCGAGCGGCGGCGGCAGTAGCGCACGACCTCGGCGAGCGTGTCGTCGGTGTGCCGGGGGTACGTCGCGATCCGCTTCTTCCACGAGTCGTGCACGCCACGCCAGGTCGACTCGACGAACAACAACTGCGGCCGAAACACCGGAAGCTGGGCTCGCCACGCGCGCGCGTCGACGGCGAGCAGCGTGACCTCGGGCTCCAGGCATGCGCGCGTGAAATCGTCGACGATCGTCGCGACGCGCAGACCACCGAATGGCGCGGTGCCCCGTGGCCGCTCGCCGTAGAGAAACCGAACGGCACGATCGCGTAACCCGGAGGTCGGGTTCACCCGCGAACGCCTCGTACGATCTGGACGAGCTTGCGCGCCTGCCGCCGCGACCATGCGAGCTTGATCGTGCGCTCGTCGCCGGCGGCGTTTCGCTCGGCGCGAAGCTGATCGATCACGACCTCTGGCGTGGTGAATCGGCCGGTCGCGCGATTCAGGTACCGCGGATAGCGAAGCAGCGTCGCGGCGCACAGCTCGTCGAGTGTGCGCTTCCGCGTCCGCCGCGGGTGCGGGTTGTGATCCTCGGTGAGGCCCCAGCCGCCGTAGAACGGCTGGCCATGGACGACCACGCGCTTGCCGCGGATCAGGCCTTCGAACCCGACGAGCGAGGTCATCGTGTGAACCTCGTCGGCGGCATCGAGGCAGGCGGCGAGCGTGGCGTCCTCCTCGATGTGATCGCAGAGCGCGCGTGCAGCAGCGGGATCGACCGCACCGATACGATTGCCCGACAGCACGTCGGGATGCGGCTTGAAGATGATGAACGCGTCGGGGGCGGCCTGGCGCGCCGCTTCGAGCAGACCGAGGTTCGTGCGCACGTCCTTGCACCCGAGCTTGATCGAGGCATCGTCCTCGACCTGCCCGGGGCACAGGATCACGCGCTGTCCGGCAGGAACGGAAAGCGCACGATCGCCGCCGACGTTGTACTTGCTGATCCGCGTCGCGACGATGAGCTCTCGCAGCGCCTTCGCGCGCGCGAGCTCCGCGTCCGAGAACGTCGCGTTCATCAGGATTTCCTCGAGCTCGCTCGGTTTGCTGGGGTCGTAATAGATGCCCGCGCGATCGACGACGAGCGACGCCGGCTCGACGAGATCGGAACCGAGCCCGACCGAGCGCAGAAAGCCATCCTCCATGCGCCACACGTCGACGCCGTGGCGCGCGGCGAGGTCGCGGACATCGGCGGTCTCGCGCTGGCCCCACACCAGCGCGTGGCAGCCTGCACCGAACCCGCGGCGGGTCGCGGCCGCCGCATCGGAGGCGAAGACGATCTCGTTGCCCGGTGACCGCAGATACGCGCGCACGTAGCTCTGCTTCCAGAATCGAAACCCGAAGCAAAAGATCTTGCCGGTGTTGTTGGCGAACATCGCGCGCTGCAGCTCGAGATGTTCGATCACGCGCTCGAGCTCGCACGGCTCGCCGGTGTCGGGATCGACGTAGCGCGCGTAGCGGAAGTACGCCGCAGCGACGAGCTGCTCCTTCGTTCGCTTCACGCCGCGGCGTGCGAACGCGGCCTTCGCGGCATCGCCTGTCGCTCGATCTTCGGTGAGTCCCCAGCCCGCGTACCACGGCATGCCGAACGTGGTCACCGGCTTGCCGGCGAGCAGCGCCTCGAAGCCGAGCTGCGAGCTGACGACGTAGACGTGCTCGACATGCGCGAGCAACGCCGCGGGCGTGGTGTTGGTGGCCCACAGCCGCACGTTGTGGCCGGCCGCGGTCTCGAGGTAGCCGCGCTTCTTGCCGGCGAGCACGTCGGGGTGCGTCTTGACCAGGATCTCGGCGTCGGGGTGTTCCGCGCGCGCCGCGGCGAGCATGCGCTCGAACGAGCTCGCATCGGCCAGGCCGCACTCGATCGCGAGATCGCCGAACGTCTGGTCGATGACGAGCACGCGCTTTCGCGGTGGCCCGAGATCGACCTCGCCCGGTGGCGCCGCGTTGTACTTCGAGAGCCCTGCCGCGACGATGCGCGCGATCGCCGCCTTCGCACGCGTGAGCAGCCCGAGATCGTCGAGTCCCTCGCCGGCGACGATGATCCGCTCGAGGCGAGACCACCTTCGCGCGTCGTAGTAGATGCCGAGATCGTCGAGCACGATCGAGAGCGGTGGATCGCCGGTCACGCCCAGGCCGACCGATCGCACGAAGCCGTCCTCGACGCGCCAGTACGGCACGTCGAACACCTCGGCCCACGCGCGCGCGAGCTGCGTGTTGCGCTTCTCGCCCCAGCCGACGACGGCATCGAGATCGGCCGGCCTTCGTACCGGTCGCACGACGACGCGCTCCGCACCGAGCAGCGCCGCGAGATGCGGAATGCCGGAGATGCCGCGCGTCGGCGGGATCGGAAACACCCCGACACCACGCCAGCCGTTCGTCGTCACCGCAACCCCTGCGCGAGCTCGGCCTCGGCGCGTTCGAGGTCGGCCTCGGTGTCGACGCCGTGGGGCGGTGGCTGATCGAGCGTTCCGACGACGATCTGCATGCCGATCGCGAGCGCGCGTAGCTGCTCGAGCGATTCGGCCAGCTCCCACGCGTGCGGCGGCGTCTCGCACAGCCGGCGCAGCGACGCGACGCGATACGCGTAGAGCCCGAGGTGCCGCAGGAACGTGACGGCTTCCGGCAGCGTCTCGGGATGCCGCGCATCGCCGAACGCAGGGAACGCGCCGCGCACCCACGGGATCGGCGCGCGACTGAACGTGCGCGCGAGGCCGGCATCGTCGAGCACGACCTTGACCACCGACGGATCGAACAGATCGCGCGCTTCGCGAATCGGCGTCGCGAGCGTCGCGAGGTGCGCGCCCGGCGTCGTCGCCAGCAGCACCGCGCAATTGCGCACGGCGGCGGCGGGCATCCCGGGCTCGTCGCCCTGGAGGTTCACCACGATCGTGTCGTCGTCCCACCCGAGGCGCGTGCACACCTCGTGGATCCGATCGCTCCCCGACGGATGGTCCGGCTTGGTCCTCACCGCGTGCCCACCGGCCTTCGAGATCACCTCGTCGATGCGCGCGTCGTCGGTCGCGACCACGACCTCGGCGGCACCGGCCTCGATCGCACGCTCGAGCACGTGCACGACCATCGGCTTGCCCGCGAGCAGGCGCAGCGGCTTGCCGGGCAACCGCGTCGCCGCCATGCGCGACGGGATCACGA
>JACCYD010001148.1 GCA_013696695.1 Deltaproteobacteria bacterium
CGCGCGCTTCCCGTCGTGGGTCGATCTCGTGGGCGCGCTCGACGACATCCGTGCATCCCTTTCCCCCGTCGGTCCCGGAGAGCTGCTTCGTGCACTTCCGCTCCGCCCACCATCCCCACCGACCATCGATCCCACGACCCTCGCGCGCTGGCACGCGCTGCCGCACGATGGCTTGGTCCCGATCGACGTCATCGGAGCTCCTGTCACCAGGCCGCAGACGCGCACCCGTGGTGCTGTCGCGCCGGACTTCATCTATCCACCGAACACCGATGGCCGGCCGATGCTCGCAGTCGGCAACCTGCTCGTCGATGTGCGGCCGGTCTCCGCCGCCGAGCTCACGCGGTTTGTGCTCGCGACGCGCCAGTCACCGCTTCCGAGCGCGTCCCGCGACGACGTTCCCGCCACGCACGTCTCGTTCGCCGATGCGTCGGCGTACGCGACCTGGGCCGGCAAGCGGCTGCCGTCGGAAGCGGAGTGGCACGCCTGTGTCGCTGCACACGGTGCGCGCCTCGGCACCGGCACGATCTGGGAGTGGACGGCGACGCTCGAGCACGGCGGCCGCGTCGTCCGCGGCGGCCGCTGGCGCAATGCCCTCGAGCGGCCACCGCTCCCCGATAACCGTTCGTTCGAGACCGGACCTGCCGCCGACGTCGGCTTCCGCTGTGTGCTCGACGCGCCGGCCTAAGAACGGACGGTCGTTCGCTATCAGACTCCCCGAGCCAGCTCGAGCGCCTGAGCCCCACCTACCTGCAGTCGGGGCGCTTCGGATCGAGATACGCGATCTCCCGCGCGAGGATCAGACCATTCGAACGGTTCCGGTGGCCGTACTGGCCAGCGGTGTACGCGAGACCGATCACGCGCACTCGAAACGAACGGCTGAACCTCTGATCGTCCTTCGGCGGCGGCGGGGCGCAGATCTCCTTGAGGCCGGGCATGCCATCCATCCAGATCAGCTTGTCGATATACGACGCCTCGAACCCGACGAACCAGTCGGCCTCGAAGGTCACCAGCGTTCCGGAGAACTTCTTCGGGTCCGTCAGGATGTCCGATGGCTTGTCGATCTTGACCGGCGGCGGAAATGGAAAGTGCTCGATCTTCGTCGCCTCGAGCCTCAGACCGCGCCCCTTGCGAAGCGTCGCGTGCACGCGAACAGGGATCTCGATGTCGCTCATCTTCAGCGGCTTGTGATCGGCCCACGCGATCTCGAGGCGGCTCCCTCCGACGTCCACGACCTCGACGTCGAGCTCGCCTGGATTCGCGACCGAGGAGTGTTTCGAATCGAGCATCTTTTCGTACATCTCGACGTCGACCTCCTTACCGATGAGGTCCGGCCGATCGAACAGCTCCTTCGAGCGCAGCGCGCGGGTAACCGGAGTGCCGGCGTCGGGCGTCACCGACACCACGGGTGTCGGCGTTGGCGTCGGAGTCGGCTTCGGCTTCGCGACTTCCCGCTCACACGCGGCGACGACGAGAACGGCGAACCAAGATCTCATCCTTCGATCGTAGGCGATCTAGCGCCGGATACCCGTCCCTCGATCACACCCTCTCGACCGAACACCTGCTGCTGATCGTGGAACTGGGTTACTACCCTCGCGAGATGTCGATCCGGGTCGCCCTGCTAGCGCTGACCGCGTGCACTGCATCCGTCACGACGGAGTCGCGTGCCTACGACGAGCGCTCCGAGTCGACGGTCCTCGACATCATCCGGTCCGATGACACGAAAGCCGCGAACGCACCCGCGGTGGTCTACGTGCACGGTGGCTCCTGGCGTGGAGGAAGTCGTGGCACCGAGGCCGGCGTGGTCGAGCGCCTGGCGCGTGGTGGCTATGTCGGCATCAACGTCGACTACCGCCTCGTCCCCGACGGCGCATTCCCGAGTGCGGTTGACGACGTGTTCTGCGCGCTGGCGTTCGTGCAGACCCACACCGACGAGCTCGGCATCGATCCATCGCGCATTGCCGTGATGGGCTACTCGGCGGGTGGCCACCTGATCGGCATGCTCGCCGCCGGTAGCGACGTCGCCGAGCTGCAAGATGACTCGTGTCCCTCGGGTCGAGCCACGGCGCCCACCGCCGCGATCTCCGCCTCCGGTCCGATGGACCTCCCGACGCTCAGCACCGGCTCCGTCGTCGAGGACTTCGTCGGCGTGCCGTTCGCCGAGGATCCCGCACGCTGGGCGCTCGCTTCGCCGCAAACCCATGTCAACGGCAACGAGCCGCCGTTCCTCTTCGTTCACGCCGAACACGACCTGATCGTGCAGCTCGAGCAATCGGAACACATGGCCGCGACGCTCCGCAACGCCGGCGTCTCCGCCGAGCTCCTCAAGCTCGAAGGTGGAGGTCATCTCCTCGGCGACGGCGCCGGCGCTGGACAGGAG
>JACCYD010001161.1 GCA_013696695.1 Deltaproteobacteria bacterium
GTGCTGGCCTGCTCCCACCGGGATCCGCGCGACGCGCGCCGTGCCACCACCAGCGAACGTGGCGACGTTGATCTGCACGCCATCGACCGACACGCCGCCGGTCGGCGCGGCAGAGATCGAGAGGTAGCTCTCGTCGTACTGCGCCGGCACCAGCACGGTGTAGTCCTTGCGGTACTGCTCGATCGGCACCGCGATCGCCATCGACGGATCGCCGTTGCCGATCGCGCCGGTGTTCGCGCCCTGCGTATCCGACCAGATCGACGACTGCAGGAAATGACCGACGAGCACGGGCTCGGTGGTCGTGATCTCGGTGTCGCCCGCGATCTTGACCTCGCAGAACTCTCCGGGGCCGAGGGTGCCGCACGTCCCCGATACCGGCGCCGGCGTGAACGTGACGGTGGTGCCCGGCTTCTGCGCGAGGACGCGCAGCACGTCGCTCTCGTTGGTGCGCGGCTCGCTGCGCGCGATCGCGAACGTCTTGCCCCACGTCGTCGAGGGAAACAGCATCTCCTCGAGGTGGTCAGCGCAACACGGCCCTCCCGTGTGCCCGGAGTCGGGAGGCGTCGACTCGCCGAACGCGGTCGCTTCGTGGCCGCCGAACGCACCGAACGTGGTCGCGTTGGTCGACACGATGTGCGTGCCGGTCAGATCGCCCGCGCCCGCAGCCTGGAGCTGCAACACGTCGAACGCGTTCAGCGTGAAGGTCGCCGTCGCTCCGGCGGCGATCGGGCCGTTGCTCGGACCGGCGGTGATCGCGGCCGTCGGCGTCACCGCGATCTGCGTGTTGTCCTGCCACGCGACCACCGTGAGGTAGCCGTAGTAGGGATTCGTGCCCGGTGACGGGGTCCGCCGATCGAGCGTCGGCTTGCTCATCACGTAGTAGTCGACGTCGAACACGGTGCGCGGGATCAGCAACGAGGCGTCGTTGCTGAACACGTTGACGTTATCGAGGGGATTGAACTGATATGCGACGATCGGCAGATCCGCGACGATGCGATATGCGCGCTTCGCCTTGATCGACGCATCGACGGATTGATCGGGGATCCAGACGATGGAGGTCTGCTTCCGCACGCAGGGTCCATTCGTGTTCACTGCCGGGCTGTGCGATCCGCCGGCCACCCAAGGTGGCGCGAAGACCTGTCCGAGCGGCCACACCTGCGGCTCGCAGACCAACGTGTGCGTATCCGATGCGCAGCATGGGCCGTTCGGGATCGTGGTGTCGAACCCGCAAGCCAAGGCCGTCACCGTCGTCGTCACCGGCCCGGGTGGAGAGACGATCACGCGCACGATCGCGGCGGGGCAGGTCGATACGATTCTGCCGCAAGCCGGCAACGCGATCGTGCCGCTGAAGTTCGACGTGCACGTCGCCGCGTCGAGTCGGCCCCAGACCTCGATCGCGTTATCGAGATCGACCGCGTAGTACTCGCACCCGATGTAGCTCTTCGAGTTCGCGGCGTCCTCGCACGCATCCGCGCAGCCGCCGCTGATGCACGTGGTCTGGCCGCCGCAGACCTCGACCTCCATGCCGGGATGCCCGGTGTCGTCGCACGACCACACGTTGCCGTCCTAGCAGAACTGAGATCCGGGCTGGCACTCGACGCAGCCGAGCCCGTCGAGGCAACCGCCGAGGCACTCGGTCTCGGTCGCGAACAGCCCGCCCGTGCAGACCTGATAGGTCGAGCCCTGACAGCGATGGGCACCTTCCTCGGTGCACTCGGGGCCGGCGCCGTCGCCGTCGGTGGGGTTCCCACGCCGGGTGGCGCATCCGATCAATGCCAGACACATCACGATCCGAAGGATCCCCATCACCTCCACCGTAACACGCACCTCGCTTCTCGATGACGAACTGTGTAGGGCCCACACGTAGGCGTTCCGGTCGGTATGCTGTGTGGCGTGACATCGGACGCACTCGGGTCGATCAAGGTGCTGCTCGTCGAGGATGACGCTCGACTCGCGCAGCTCACCGCGCGTTATCTCGAGACCCACGGCGTCGTCGTCACCATCGCGGGCGATGGCATCGAAGGCCAGAACGAGGCGCTGCGCCGGCAATACGATTGCGTGGTCCTCGATCTGATGTTGCCCGGTCGCGACGGCATCGAGGTCACGCGCGAGCTACGCACGCGCACCGACGTCCCGATCGTGATGGTCACGGCGCGTGGCGAGGAAGCCGATCGCGTGCTCGGCCTCGAGGTCGGCGCCGACGATTACGTCACCAAGCCGTTCTCGCCGCGCGAGCTGCTCGCCCGCATCAAGGCCACCGTCCGCCGCGTGCGCGGTCAGGTCGGCCCCGCGCAGAACACGGTCCAGGTCGGCGGGCTGGTCCTCGACCCTGCGCGGATGACGGTGGTGCTCGACGGCAAGCTCGTCGAGGTCACCGCGTACGAGTTCGCGATCCTCCGCGCGCTCGCGCAGCGCCCCGGTCGCGTGTTGTCGCGCGAACAGCTGCTCGACGTCGCGAAAGGCTCGGCAGAGCTGTCGTTCGATCGCTCGATCGATGTCCACGTGTCGCGGCTGCGCGCCAAGCTCGGCGATGACAGCAGGAACCCGAAGATCCTGAAGACGGTGCGCGGCGTCGGCTACTTGCTCGCTGGCGAGGCCGACCGAGTGGAGCAATGAACTCTCGCCGCCTCGTGCTGCGCGTCTACGGCTTTGCCGCGGCCCTCTCGATCATCATCACGGTCGCGCTCCTCGTATTGCCTCGCTACATGCGCGGCGCGAGCTACCTCGAGCCCCACGCGGCGCTGCTCCAGCACATGGTGGATCGGTGGTCGCTCAAGGATCCGGCGAAGTTCGCCGAGGGCATGAAGCGAATCGAGCCGCGGCTCCGCGGCAAGCTCTCGCTGTATGGCGCGAGCGGCGATGTCGAGTGGACGAATACCGAGCCGCCGCTCGCGGCTCCCGGTGAGGCCGAGATCGCGTCGCTGCTCGACGTCAAGTGGGTGCTCGCCACGGGCCGCATCATCGTGCGCAGCGACGACAGCACGCTGCTCGCCGTCTACCATCCGAATCGCCCCGGGTTTCCATGGGGCTACGTCGTACCGATGGCGCTCGCCATCCTGCTCGTCGTCGGCGCAGCCTCGATCTGGTTCTCGCGCCGGCTCGCACGGCCGCTCTCCGAGCTCGCGGGTGCCGCGCGCAAGTTCGGCGAAGGCGACACCACCGCACGCGCGAAGCTCGATCGCGAGGACGAGCTCGGCCAGGTCGGTCGCGCGTTCGACGACATGGCCGATCGCACCGCCGGCGTGTTGCTCGCGCAGCGCCAGCTGATGGGTGACGTCTCCCACGAGCTACGCACGCCGCTGTCGCGCATTCGCGTCGCGATCGAGCTCGCGGCCGAAGATCCATCCGCTGCCAAGGACGTGCTCGTCGATGTCGGCGCGGATCTCGACGAGATCGATCAGCTGATCTCGGACATCTTGACCACGGCGCGGCTCGACGGCGAGCCCAACCTCACGCGCCGCCCCACGCCGCTCGCCGAGCTCACCGAGCGCGCGGTGCAGCGCTTCACCGCGCGGTTTCCGCGCCGCGAGCTCGTGCAGTCGCTTTCACAGAACGTCGCTGATCTCGATATCGAATGCGATCCAGTGCTGCTCCGCCGCGCGCTCGACAACCTGCTCGACAACGCCGCGAAGTACTCCGATCCGAGCTCGCCGGTGAAGCTGACCGTGCGCGCCGCGCCGAAACCGAACATCACGCACGTGGTGTTCGAGGTCGTGGATCAAGGCATCGGGATGTCGCCCGAGGAGCTCGGGCGCGCGTTCACGCCGTTCTGGCGCGCTGATGGTAGCCGCACGCGCAGGACGGGTGGCGTCGGACTCGGTCTCGCGCTCGCCCGCCGCATCGCGCGCACGCATGGCGGAGAGGTGACGTTGCAATCCGCGGTGGCGACCGGCACGACGGCTCGTCTCGAGGTGCCAGTTGGCGGCTAACCTGGCGAAATCGCACAGCAACAAATAGCAACACGCACGCAATGTCCCAGACGGAGCGGGGTATCACCCTGCAGAAGTCATGAAGCGTTGGATCCCGCGAATCATCATCTTGGCTTTGGTGGCCGGTGGGGTCGTGTTCCTCGTCCTCAAGAAGCCATGGGCCAAGGGCGAAACACCCATCACGTTTCAGACCGTCACGGTCGGTAAAGGCTCGATCGCGGCACAGGTCACCGCGAACGGCACGTTGTCCGCACGCGGCACCGTGCTGGTCGGTGCGCAGGTCTCCGGCCGCGTCACCGAGATCAACGCGGACTTCAACGACAAGGTCAAGAAGGGTCAGGTGATCGCGAAGCTCGACGAGCTCGTGCTCAAGGCCCAGATCGACCAGGCGCAAGCGGCGATGGACGTCGCGGTCGCCAATCTCAAGCGCACGAACGTGTCGGTCATCGACACCACGCGCCAGTACGAACGCCAGAAGATGCTCAAAGACCAGTCGCTGGTCGCCGGCGCGATCGTCGAGCAGGCCGAGGCCGCGCGCGATGTCGCGATCGCCAACGTCTCCGGTGCCAAGGCGCAGATCAACCAGGCGGCTGCGAATCTCAAGCAAGCGCGCACCAACCTGTCGTACGCGACGATCATCTCGCCGGTCGATGGCGTCGTGCTGTCGCGCGCCGTCGACGTCGGCCAGACAGTCGCCGCATCGCTGTCCGCGCCGACGCTGTTCACGATCGCCGAAGATCTGTCGCGCATGCAGATCAACACCGCGGTCGCCGAGGCCGACGTCGGCCGGCTGACCGAAACGATGAAGGCGACGTTCACCGTCGACGCATTCCCCGGCAAGACGTTCGAGGGCATCGTGCGTCAGGTCCGCAACGCGCCGACCACGACGTCCGGAGTCGTCACCTACGACGCCGTGATCGACGTCGACAACACCGACAAGTCGCTGCGCCCCGGCATGACCGCGAACGTCACGTTCGTGCTCGCCCAGGTCGCCGAGGCGATCAAGATTCCGAACAGCGCGCTCCGCTTCAAGCCTTCGCGCGAGCAGATGGTCGCGTTGCGCGAGCAGATGGGGATGACCGGCGGCCGCGATGGCTCGGGCTCGGGTGGCCGGCGGAACCGCGATGGCAGTGGCGGCAGTGGCGACGCAGCGCGTCCTCCACGCGAGGGCGGTGGCGGGCCTGGCGGTGGTGCGGGCGGTGGTGGTCCGCAGGGTGAAGGCCGTCGTGGCCGCGACTTCGGCGACAAGAAGCCGGTCTACAAGCTCGTCGACGGCGTGCCGAAGATGGTGCTCGTCAAGCCGGGCCTCAGCGATGGCTCGTCGACCGAGATGCTCGAAGGCGACCTGCAGCCCGGCGATCAGCTGGTCACCGAGATCAGCGGCGTCGCAGCACCAGCACGGCGCGTCGGAGCATTCTGATGCCATCGCTCGTCGAGATGCGCGGCATCACGCGCACGTATGTGATGGGCGACAACCTCGTCCACGCGTTGCGCGGCGTCGACCTGACGATCGAGCACGGCTCGTCGATCGCGATCATGGGTACGTCGGGCTCCGGCAAGTCGACGATGATGAACATCATGGGCTGCCTCGATCAGCCCACGAAGGGGAACTACCTGTTGAACGGCCGCGATGTCGCGCGGCTGTCACGCGCGCAGCTCGCCGAGGTGCGCGGCCGGATGATCGGCTTCGTGTTCCAGTCGTTCAACCTGCTGTCGCGCACGAGCGCGCTCGAGAACGTCGAGATGCCGCTGATGTATCAGGGCCTCCCCGCCGCCGTGCGGCATCGGCGGGCGATGGAAGCGCTGAGGAAGGTCGGCCTCGCGGATCGTGAGGATCACCACCCGAACCAGCTGTCGGGCGGCCAGCAGCAGCGCGTCGCGATCGCGCGCGCTCTGGTCACCGACGCACCGGTGATCATGGCCGACGAGCCGACCGGCAATCTCGACACCACGACGTCCTACGAGGTGATGACGATCCTGCAGGGGCTCGTCAAGGAGGGCAAGACCGTCATCCTCGTCACCCACGAGCAGGATATCGCCGCGTACGCGAAGCGCGTGATCACGCTGCGCGACGGCGTCATCGTCAGCGACAAGGCGCAGGAGCCGCTCGATGCGGCTGCCGCGGCGCTGGCCAAGCCACCCGGGGCTGGAGGCGAGGAACGAGCGCCATGAACCCGCTCACCACACTCAAGCTCGCGCTGCGCGCGCTGTGGCGCTCGAAGGTTCGCTCCGCGCTCACCATGCTCGGCATCGTGTTCGGCATCGGCGCCGTGATCGCGATGGTCGCGTTTGGCCAGGGCGCGCGGGCCGCGGTCAGGGATGTGTTCGCCAACCTCGGCACCAACACGCTGGTGCTGTCGAGCGCGTCGGGGCGCAGCACGATGGGTCCGTCGGCGGGCGCATCGGGGGGGGCCTCGATCACCTGGGAGGACGTCACCGCGGTCGCGACCGAGGTCTCGACGATCCAGATGGTCGCGCCGATCCTCGAGACGCGCGGCACGCAGGTGGTGTCCGAGAACGCCGACTGGAACACCGGCGTCGTCGGCACCAACGCGACGTGGTTCAGGATCCGTGCGTGGGACACCATCGAGGGCACCACGTTCGACGAGGACACCGGAATGTCGAACGCGAAGGTCGCCGTGATCGGCAAGACCGTCGCGACCCAGCTGTTCGCGAATGCGAGCCCGGTCGGTCAATCGATCCGGATCAACAATCAGCCCTACGAGATCATCGGCGTGTTGACGCCGAAGGGTCAGGGCCCGCGCGGAGACAACGACGACACCATCATCATCCCGCTGAAGGCGTATCAGCAGAAGCTGGAGAAGCCGGGCGTCGCGAAGTACATGCGCGGCCAGCTGCTGATCGCGATGAAGGAAGAGCATCAGGTCGAGCAGACGATCTCGAAGGTCACCGCGTTGCTGCGCGATCGCCACAAGCTCGACTCTGCCGACGAGGATGACTTTCGCATCCGCAACCCTGCGGAGTTCGCGAAGGCGCAACAGGATTCCACCGAGCGGATCTCGACGCTGCTCGCGATCGTCGCGGCGGTGTCGCTGTTGATCGGCGGTATCGGCGTGATGAACATCATGCTGGTCAGCGTGATCGAACGGACCAGAGAGATCGGCATTCGCATGGCCGTCGGTGCGAAGCCCACCGACGTGATGATGCAGTTCCTCGTCGAAGCCCTCGTGCTCGCCGCGGCCGGCGGCCTGCTCGGGCTCGCGCTTGGATATGTCGCTGCGTGGTGGGGTGCTGGCTTCTTTGGCTGGAAAATGTTCTTCCCGGCGACCACCGCCGGCATCGCGTTCGGAGTCGCGGGCGGCGTCGGTGTGGTGTTCGGCTTGTATCCCGCCGTGCGCGCGTCGCAGCTCGATCCGATCACGGCCTTGAGGTACGAAACATGAAGACCATCTGGATTGCCGCAACACTCGCCGCCCTCGCGCCTTCGGCACGGGCTATCGCGCAGCCCGGTACCACGCAGCCCGCGGCGGAGAAAGACGTGCTCACGCTCGAACGCGCGATCGAGCTCGCGATGCAGCAGCAGCCGAGCCTGCGCCGCACGCGCGCGCAGATCGAGGCATCCAACGCGCAGGTCGATATCGCGCGCGTGATCCGTAAACCGACGGTCACCCTCGGGACCAGCGCCAATGTCGGCTCGCGCCCGCAGCGGCCGTGCTCCGACGATCCCACGCAGATCTGCGCTGGCTTCTTCGATCCGAACGCATCGTTCTCGCTGTCGGTGCAGGCGAACTGGCGGATCTTCGACTTCGGCCTGACCAGGGCGAACATTCGCGCCGCAGAGCTCAGCGCGCTGGCCAACTCGACGGCGCTCGCCACCAACGTGCTGGACATCCGGCGCGACGTCGAGACCGCGTACCTCGAAGCGGTCGCGCGCGGCCGGCTTGTCAAGGTCGCCGAGGAGACCGTCAAGGCCGAGGAGATCCGCCTCGATCAAGCGCGGCGGTTCGTCGACGCCCAGGCCAAAGATCCCATCGAGGTCGCCCAGGCACAGGCGCGCGCTGCCAATGCGCGCTCGTCGCTGGCGCAGGCTCGCTCGCTGGAAGCGATCGCTCTCGCCAACCTGCGTGCTGCGATCGGCTGGCTCGACGCGACGCGCTCGCCCGTCGTCGAGAGCACCTGGCCGGCTCCGCCCCCGGTGCCACCCGATCTTGTCACCCTCGTGGCCACGTCGCGCAAGCAGCGCCCCGAGCTCGTCCAGCTCGATCGCCAGATCGACGCCGCCGAAGCCAGCGCCACCGCGGCCGGCTATCGCAACCGCCCGGTGCTCGCCGCGAGCGCCCAGAGCAACTGGAACCCGGATTCGCTGAACTACACGCAGGAGCCGACCTGGTCGGCCGGCATCTCGCTATCGTGGCAGGTCTTCGACGGTGGCCGCGCCTCCGCCGAGCAGCGTTTCGCTCGCGCGAACGTGACTGCCGCACGAGCGGACCGCGACAGCCTCCTCGTGACCCTGACCTCGCAGCTCGAATCCGCACGGGCCCAGATCGTCGCGAACGCCGCGGCCGTGACGGCCTCGGAGGAAGCGGTGGTCGCGGCGCGTGCCCAGGTTCAGCTCGCCGATGCGCGCTACGCGCAGGGCCTCGGTAGCCAGATCGAGCTCGCCGACGCGCAGTTCGCGGTCACCACGGCTGCCGGCAACCTCGTGCAGACGCAATGGCAGCTGGCGGATGCCTGGGCGCAGCTCCGGCGCGCGCTCGGCAACAGCTAGCCCGGGCAGCCCGGGCCCTTCCACATCTTCGAGAACACGACATCGTGGCCGAAGCCGATGTCGAAGAACCAGCGTGGCGAGTCGTGCATCGACGCCGAGTAGTAGCCGATGTTCGCGACCGCGTTTGAGGGCCCGCCGCTCGCGAGCGCAAACTTCCACAGCGCGGCGTAGCTGCACGTCGGCACCGGCACCGTCTTGGTCTTGCAGTTGGTCTTGAACATCGACGTGATCTCGACGCCGTCGGGCGAGCCCATGATGCGGAACTCGCAGAGGCGATCGGAGGGTACGCCGACGGGCGTTTTCGGATCGGGCTTCGACGCCGACGGCGAGATGAAGCGCAGGTCGATATCGCCGTGCTTCGAGGCCAGCGTCGGTAGCGTCAGATTTGCATAGCCATCAGGCGTGACGCCCGAGACATCGACGCGCGTCAGGATCGCATCGGGCATGGCCTTCTTGGCCTCGGCGATCGCCAGCTTGATGAACGCAGTGATATCGACGCGGCTCGGATTCCAGTTCGGGACGAGCAGCGCGCGGTTCTCGATCCAGGCCTTGCGCGGCGTGCCGGGCTTCGCTGGGACATCCTCGTCGTCGTCGCTGGCTTCGACGACCGGTGCTGGTTTCGGATCGGGCCTGGGCGTCGGCGTCGGATCGGGACGGACGCCAGGTTTGGGCGCAGCGGTCGAGTCGACGCTGTTCGGAGCATCGCTGCCCACCGCCGACCGGACCGGCGGCTCGGGGTCGGGCGTCGGCGCGGCTGGCGTGGGAGCCGGGTTGTCGGCCGGCGGCGTCGGCTTGTCAGGCGGCGGAGCCGGGGTGTTGGCGACGACGACCGCGCGTTCGTCGCCGTTGGTCATCACGGCAACCGCGACGATGCCGCCGATCACGGCCACACCTGCGAGCGCGAGCCACAGCCCGCGACGCGATTTCGGCTTCGCCGGCGACTGCTTCTGGACCTGACCGGAGCTCGCACTCACCGTCGATTGTCCGAGGTAATTGTCGAACGGCTGCTCCGACGGGCGCGGCAGGCCGCGCGGTGGCCGGCCGTCGTCGACGCGCTGCACGCGCGAGCTCCAGGTCGCCGGTGGCTGGCGATTCCAGCTCGGGATCGCCACGCGATGCGTGCCCGAGGCCGTGATCGGCGTCCATTGCTCGGGCGGCAGATGCGCGGTCGCGTGCTGCAGCGCGAGGCTCATCGCCTGCGCGGTGGCGAACCGCTGCTCGGGAAGCTTCGCGAGCGCGCACAGGATCAGCGCCTCGAGGCCCGGATCGAGATCGGGACGGTACGTTCGCGGCGGCACCGGCGGCTCCTCGACGTGCTTGCGGAGCAGATCGAACAGCGAGTCGGCGACGAACAACTTTCGGCCCGTCACGCACTCGTAGAGGATGACGCCGATCGCGTACAGGTCCGCGCGATGATCGACCGGCCGACCCGCGGCTTGCTCGGGCGACATGTAATGCGGCGTGCCGAGCAACGAGCCGGTACGCGTCGAGCTGTTGGCATTGGGATCGGTGAGCTTCGCGATGCCGAAGTCGAGGACCTTCGGGCGGCCCGACGGCGCGACGTAGATGTTGTCGGGCTTGAGGTCGCGATGGACGATGCCCTTCGCGTGCGCTGCGCTCAACGCATCGAGCACCTCGACCGCGAGGCGTGCGAGGCCACCGAGCGGCAGCGGCAGCTGGTGCGCCTGCGCGTGATCGACGATCGCCGCGAGCGGCGCGCCGTCGAGGTACTCCATGATGATGTACGGCCTGCCATCGGGCAGCGTCGCAAGATCGAGCACGTTGACGATGCTCTCGTGGCGGATCAGATTCACCGCACGCGCTTCGGCGAAGAACCGATCGACGAGATCGCGGCGATCGGTGCACTCGCGCGACAGCACCTTGATCGCGACGCGGCTGCCGATCGTCGGGTGCACACCTTTATAGACGCGCCCCATGCCGCCGATGCCGAGGAGCATCGCGACGCGGTACGCGCCGATCGTGGTGCCGAGCAACACGTCCTCTCCGATCGGCACCAGTGGCGTGCCGTCGGCGGGACAGTGCCCTTCGGTCGGCTGCGGCCCGCCGCACTCCGTACACACGAACATCGCCGTACGATAGCAGCTCGCCCGCCGGCAGGGCCCGACGCTCGCGATCTGTCCCGTCCGGCTGGATGCCGTCCACTCCGTCCCGCCCGCGGACAAGCACGTACGCAAGTCTGCGATGTAACAGTGCGGTGTCGCTGGCCCGACGGTTGCTGCAGTCCCTTCGCATGACTGCTGCCATCGCTTCGAATCGCATCTCTGCTCCGATCGATCCCGTCGTGGTCGCAGCGCGTCCGCGCGAACGCGTGTGGCGCTGCGGGCCGAATGGCATCGGCGATTCCGAGCTACTCGCGTTGTTGCTCGGCTCCGGCGTGCGCGATCGCCGCGCGATCGATGTCGCGGCCGAGCTCGTGAGATCGGCGGGTGGCCTCGGCGTGCTCGCGCGATCCACGCCACGCGAGCTCGCGCAGATCATTGGCGTCGGCGAAGCGCGCGCCACGCGGCTCGCTGCCGCCTTCGAGCTCGGCCGGCGCGCCGTCGAGATCTCGCAATCGCGCAAGCTGATCGGCCGCGCCGAGGACATCTATCACTGCGTCGCGCATCGGCTCGCCGGGCTCGCGCAGGAGGTGTTCCTCGTCGTCGGGGTCGACATCCGCAACGGCCTGCTCGACATCGTCGAGTGCGCGCGTGGCTCGGTGCTCGGCGTCGAGATCCATCCGCGCGAGGTGTTCCGTCCGCTCGTCAGGATGGCCGCGGCGGGCGGCGTGCTCGTGCACAACCATCCATCGGGCGATCCCACGCCAAGTCCCGAGGATCTCGAGCTCACCCGCCGGTTGCGCGAGGTCGGCACGATGATCGGCATCCCGATCATCGATCACGTCGTCGTCGGCGATCGTACGTTTCGCTCGATCGCCGAGTGGATGGGTGCGGGAGATTGACGTGGCAGACGTCTCGAAATCAGAGACCCCTGCGAAGTCGCGTGCGGTACGCTCGAAGCGCATGGACCTCAAGATCAAGCGCAACGCATCGCTGGCGGACCTCGCTGAAGTCCCCGAGGGTCACAACGGGCAGCTGATCGATGGCGTCCTCTACATCACGAGCCGTCCTTCGATTCACCATGCGATCGCGATCACGTATTTGATCGGGGCACTGCACCCGTTCGTACGCGACAGGGCCAAGGGTTGGGTGCTGCTGTTCGAGCCGGCGCTGCAGTTCGGATCCAACTTCCTGATCGGCGACATCGCCGGCTGGCGACGCGAACGGCTGCCGACGATCCCGCGCGACAGCAAGTGGATCGACATCGCGCCCGATTTCATCTGCGAGGCTCTGTCGCCGTCGACGGCGAAGATCGATCGCGGCAGAAAACGTGAGATCTACGCGAAGGCGAAGGTCGGCCACGTGTGGTTCATCGATCCGCTCAACCGCACGCTCGAGGTGCTGGCGCTCGCGAAGAGCGTCTACAACGTGGTCGCCTCGGCTGGCGACGATGATCGGGCGAAGTTCCCGCCGTTCGACAACGTCGAGATCGATCTCGCGAACCTCTGGGAGCCGTAGTCAGGCGATCCAGAGGCAGCGGTCGGTGATGCGCTCGGGCGGGTCAAACACGTTTGCCTCGAGCCGGGAGCTCACGAACGCGAAGCGCACCGGCTTGACCGGCACGTTGTGGCCGTAGTCGTACGCCCCGTCCTTGACGAATAGATTGAGTAGCCGTGTCGGGCCGGCGGGCAGCACTCCTCTGAGGTCTGGCATGCCGTTGATCTCCATCGTGGCGTTCGGCGTGGTCAGGCTGTGGATCGCCCGGCCCAGGATCAGATCGATCGGGTTCGGACCGATCCACACGAGGAAGCGCTTGTAGCCGGGGAACTGCGAGAACGGACCATTCTTGGTGACGTCGGCGAGGCTGACGCGCACGTCGTAGTCGTCGTTATCCGGCCAGCGCAGGATCTCGCGCGTGATGCCGCCGCCGTTCTTCCACGGCTGCACGCGCCACTCCGACTCGGGGATGATCGCCATCAGGCGTCGGATCTACTCCAGATCCTGATTGCCGCCCGGCGGTGGTGGCGGCGGCGGCCGACTGTTGTCGCGGAGGCGTTGCTCGAGCTCGGCGGCCTTGCGCCGCGCCTCGTCGCGTTCGCGCTCGGCGGCGATCCGCGCGGAGGTCGCGGCATCGCGCTCCTTCTCGGCGGCGCCCTGCCCTTCGCGTGCGGCGTCGCGGGCTCGTTCTGCCTCGATGGCGGAGCCCTTCGCCGCATCGCGCTCTTTTTCCGCGGCCGCACGTGCACCGACCGCGGCGTCACGCTCTCGCTCCGAGTTGTCCTTCGCGCGGCTCGCGGCGTCGCGATCGCGCTCGGCTGCCGTCTGTGCTTGCCTCGCGCCATCGCGCGCTCTCTCGGCATCCGTACGAGCGACGCGGGCGAGATCGCGCTCGCGCTCGGCCTCTTCCTTGATCTTGTTCGCTTCCTGAAACCGCTTGATCGCTTCTTCTGCAGTCCCCTTCGCCTCGCGCTCGAGGTTCTCGGCCTTCCTGCGCTTCGCCTCGGCGGCAGAGCGTAGATCGTCGGCCTTCTTGCGTAGCTCGTCGCTGTTCTTGCCTTCCTTCTGCGCCTTGTCCGCGAGGATCAGGGCATCCGCGGCCTGGCGCTGCGCTTCGTCGGCTTCGCGACCCTCGCGCTCGGCATCGGCACGTGCACCGGCCGCGATCGTCTCGAGCTCGGCTTGTTCCTTCGCGCGGCGCGACAGCTGCGCCCACACCAGCGCGCC